>CBILQL010000759.1:0-2578 GCA_966238865.1 uncultured bacterium | reverse complement strand
AAGCAGGCCCTCGCCGCGCAGTAACGAAAGAAGGGGGCCGAAAGGCCCCCTTCTTATATCCCTTTGCGCAATTCCGTTCCACGTCAGCTAAGGAGAACTGATGCTTCCTCGCACCATCCGCGTGTACCTGGACCCGTCCAAGTGCAGCGAAATCCTGAACTCCCGGGAAGAGTTGGAGCGCCACGCGGCGGCCGGCTACTTCCCCCTTCCCGAAGAGCGGCACCTGGCGGCCAACTACGAGCCGCCCGCCCCCGCGGCGCCTCCCCCGACTGCGACGACCGGCACCAGCTTGGACCTGCAAGCCTCTTCGGACGGCAGGCTCGAGCCCAAGCCGGAGACCAGCACCGGACCGGCCCCGGCCGCTCCCGCGGAACCCGCCGCGCCCGAAGCGCCAGCCCCGGCCCCCGACGTCCAGCCCGCCCCCGCGGCGCCCGCCCAGCAGTCCCAGGCCGCGCCCAAGCCCGCCGCCGGCAAGCCCAAGGCCGCCCAGGGGTAAGCCGTGGAGCTTCGGGTCAACATCGACCGGTCCAAGGCCCTCCAGGCCCTGCGGGAGTTCCCACAGGCCATGGGGGACGCCTTGCGCCCGGCGGTGAAGGCCGGCCTGCGAGACATCCAGGTCCAGGCCGCCCAGGACCACCGGTTCACCTCGCGCAGCGGGAACCTGGACCGGTCCATCACACCCGATTACGGTCCGGGGGCCCTCCAGGGGCGCGTCCAGCTCGACACCGGCATCGCCTCCTACGGCCCAATCCAGCACGGCGGGTCCGGCGTCTACGGGCCCAAGGGCCAGCCATTCACCGTCGAGGCGAAGAAGGGGAAGGCCCTGCGCTGGGTCATGGGGGGCCGCTTCATTTTCGCCAGACGGGTCACCATCCAGGGCGTCAAGGGGGACCCCTTCCTTTACCGCGCGGCCGACGTCGCCCAGCCGGGGATCATGGCCCGCATCAACCGCGCCATCCAAAGCGTCATCCAGGGCGGCCGCTGATGGCCCAGCCCTACTACATCACCCTTTCCGACATCACGGACGCCGCCCTAGCGACCCATGCCAACGTCGCCTACCTGCAGAAGCTGGAACGGTACATCCAGAACCTGGCCAAGATGCGCGGGGTCGACATCGCCCAGGTCCCCAAGCCCCTCCGGTCCTTCGCCTTCGACCTGGCCGTCGCCTACGTCTGCATGACCATCGCCATGGAGAAGTCCGGCGTGAACGCCCACCAGGCGGGCGCCGGCGTCGAGCTCGACATCTACATGGTCAAGGAAAAGCAGTGGCGCAAGGAATTCGAGCGCCTGGAGCCCATCGTCAGCGGCGAGGTCCTGCTCGATGTCGCGGAGACGCCTGCCGCTTTCGCCTCTTCCATCAGGCTGTTCAGGGGGTAAGCGTGCTGCCGGATACCGCCATCAAAGAGGGCCGCGGATTCCTGACCGACGTGCTGAAGCAGGCGGGAATCAATGGGCTTTTGCTTCTCATCCTGTGCGGCCTCGTGGCTTGGAGCACATGGAAGGCGGACAAGAATGCCGAGCGCCGCGAGGAGCGGTTCTTCGTCGCCCTCAAGACCGTCAGCGACAGCCTGTACTCCATCCAGGGCCGGACCATTTCGGCCGTGACGACCTCGGCCGAGGTCCTACGCACGGCAAACCAGGTGATGGCCGACAATACGCGCGTGCTGAACCGCCTTGCGCGCAGACCCACAAGGGAGCCCGAAGGCGGCTGACGTTTCACCCGAGGAAGAAGAGAGGACACCATGCCTTACACGACCGCAGCCGCCAACGTCATGCTGGACGCCATCGGCATCACCCACGCCGGGGCCCTGACCGGTATTCCCGCCGATTCCGGGGCCGGCTCAAATGAGGTCAGCGGCGGTTCCTATGCCCGCCAGTCCATCAGCTACAGCGCCGCGGCCTCCAAGTCGAAGGCCAAGGCCGCCGGTACCGTCCAGATCCCCATCCCGGCCGGAACCCTGGTGTTCTTCCTGGGCGGCTGGACGGCCTCGACAGCTGGCTCCCTGCGGAAGTGGGCGCCCATCAATGGCGGCTCCGTCAAGGGCGTGGGCGCCGCCACCGGGTCCACCAACACCATTCGCAGTGCCGGGCACGGCCTGGTGAACTCGACCGATAACCGCCGGGTCTTCCTGCGCAGCGTTGCCGGGGAATCCCTGCCCTCGGGCTTGGACGAATCCACGCTCTACTTCGTGGTGAACACCGCTACCGATTCTTTCCAGCTCTCGGAGACCGAGGGCGGATCGGCAATCGACATCGGCGATGGCGAACTGTTCTTCCAGGAGGTCATCGGCGAGCTCTTCAGCAGCGCCGGTACCCTGGACGTGTCCGCCGATACCATGGACCTGCTCGGCGTCAACTGAGCCATGGCCCGCCTCCTCGTCCGCGTCGTCGATAAGCTGGCTGCAGATGCCGGCATGGAGCGCATGCTGTCCAAGCGCGGCGACGTGATCGAGGTATTCCCGGACGGATGGCAGTTCACCTATCTCGAGCAGACCAACCCCGAATGGATGATTGTGGATGTCCCGGGCGCGCCGCCGGATGCCTTTCGCATGCTCCGCGAACGCGAGCTGGGAGACCG
>CBILQL010000758.1:0-2579 GCA_966238865.1 uncultured bacterium | reverse complement strand
GGGACGGATTGCCGAGGACTTGCGGAAGGCGCTGGGAGATTCCCGGTTCGCCTTCACCCAATGGATTGCCGGCTGGTTGCGGCAGCCCCATACCCTTCCGCCCATCGTGACGGCCTATGTGGAGGAATGGCCTGAACTGGAGGTTTTGGAGGCGAAACTGGGGGCGCGCCAGGTATCCCAGGGGGGACGGTTATGGCTGGCCAAGCCCAAGGATGCCGGGGTGTTCAACCCCATCCAGAAAATCAAAGGTCACCCCCTGGTTTCGGACGTGCAGATCTACCTTGATCTGATCAAGGCGGGACAACGGGGCGACGACCAGGCCTCGGAGTTGCGCAAGCGCCACGACTTTTCCGGAGGCTGGACCTGAGCAAGTTCGCAGCGTTCCACCAATACCCTCCCCGCAGCCTGGAGACTGCGGAGGCGGCATTGCTTACGGTCTGGCGTTCCCTGGAACGGTTCCAGGATGACCTGGTCCTCATCGGCGGGCTGGCTATCCACTACCTGGTGCACAAGGATGTCCCCGGGCTTCCCGGAGCGGTGACCCAGGACGTGGACCTCCTGACCGAGGACCCGGGGCGCTCCTCCGGCAGCGCCACGGTGGACGATGCGCCCGCAAGTCTCATCACGGGTTTGAACCGGGCCCTGGTATGCCGTCGCGCCGTGGACATCCGGGGCACCGACCTGTTCGGCGTCGCCCAGCGATGCCGGATGCATGTGGCCGATATCGGCCCGATGCTGGTGCTCAAGTTGAATGCCTTCGGTGGGCCTACCGGCCGGCGGGCGCCCAAGGATGCCTATGATATCCTGTTGGCCGTGACCGGCTTCGTGGGGGGTTACCGGGCGGCCTTGGATGGGTTCAAAGCGGAGAAAACCGCCGGCAACTCCGGCATGGCCACGGCCCTGGCCTGCCTGGAGGCGGATTTCTGCGACCCGGATCGGGACGGCCCGGCCCGGGCGGCCGCCTTTCATCCCGGCGGGGCGGAGGAGCGGGAGCGGGTGCGGCAGGACATGGTGACGGTCGGTCGGGCCTTGTCGGGAGCCTAGCGGATGGCCAACCCCTATTCCGAAGCGCTGCTCGTGGAAGAACCGGCCTGCCGGCTGTTCCAGGAATTGGGATGGCAGGCAGCCTCCGGAGAAGAGGAAACCCTGGGGCCGAACGGTACCTTGGGTCGGGAAACCAGGGACGAGGTAGTGCTTGTACCCCGGTTGCGCGCGGTTCTGGTCAGGTTGAATCCTGATCTCCCCTCGGAGGCCATCGAGGCGGCGGTGGAGGAACTGAAACGGGACCGATCCACCCAGAGCCTGGAAGCCGCCAATCAGGCCGTCTATGATCTGCTCAAGCAGGGGGTGGAAGTCTCCTTCAGGACCGACAAAGGTCAGCGTATCGAGCGGGTGCGGGTCCTCGATTGGGAACATCCGGAAGAGAACGATTTCCTGGTCGTCCGCCAGTTGACCGTCCTCGGATCCCTATACACCTGCCGGCCCGACCTGGTAGGTTTCGTCAACGGGCTCCCCCTGATCGTCATCGAGTTCAAAAAACCGGGCGTGTCCGCGCGACAGGCTTTTGAAGAGAACCTGACCAGCTACAAGCATCCGCAGAACGGGGTGCCGGCCTTGTTCTGGTACAATGCCCTGCTTATCGCATCCAATGGCGCCGAAAGCCGGGTGGGAAGCCTGACGTCGGACTGGGAGCGCTTTTTCGAATGGAAGCGGGTGGAGAAGGAGGAGGAGCCGCGCCGGGTTTCCCTGGAGGTGGTCCTGCGCGGGACCTGCGACAGGACGCGGTTCCTGGACCTCCTCGAGAATTTCACCGTGTTCTCCCAGCTGGGGGCGGGCACGGCCAAGATTCTGGCGCAGAACCACCAGTTCCTGGGCGTCAATCGGGCGATAGTTTCCACCCTTGCGGCGCGGAACGCGGGCCATGGTCGCGCCGGCGTATTCTGGCAGACCCAGGGGAGCGGCAAGAGCTTCTCCATGGTCTTCTTCGCCCAGAAGATCCTGCGCAAACTGACGGGTAACTGGACCTTCGTGGTGGTGACCGATCGCGTGGAGCTGGACAGCCAAATCGCCAAGACCTTCAAAGGCGTGGGGGCGGTCTCGGAAGCCGAGAGCAAGGAATGCCATGCCGCCAGTGGAGCGCATTTGCGGGAGCTACTGCGGGGAAATCACCGGTACGTCTTCACCCTGATCCAGAAATTCCAGATCCCGGAGCCGTTGAGCGACCGCCGGGACATCATCGTGATCACCGACGAGGCCCACCGCAGCCAGTATGATGTGCTGGCCATGAACATGCGGGCTTCTTTGCCCAATGCGCTTTTCATCGCCTTCACGGGCACGCCCTTGATCGCCGGCGAGGAGCGCACCCGAGAGGTATTCGGTGATTATGTCTCCATCTACGATTTCCAGCAGTCCGTGGAAGACGGAGCCACGGTGCCGCTGTTCTATGAGAACCGCACTCCGGAGCTCAAACTGGAAAATCCGCAAATCAACGAGGACATCTACGCTGTCATAGAAGATGCGGGGCTGGACGAGGAACAGGAAAAACGCCTGGAGAGGGACCTCGGGCGGATGTATCACTT
>CBILQL010000757.1:0-2579 GCA_966238865.1 uncultured bacterium | reverse complement strand
CTGATCCTGGAGTCCCGCCGTCCGGTGCTCTACGTCGGAGGGGGCACCATCCGGGCCGGCGCCTACCGGTTCACGCGCTCCTTCTTTTAAAGCCCCTGACAGACTGGTTGCTCGGCTGCGGCCGGCTGCTACCGGGTGCGGCCCGCCCGCGAACCCAGGCTTGGCGATTGAGGCCCCGGAGGGCCCCGCCCGGGGCCCTTCCCCGCCCCTCCGGGGGCCCCCTCACTGCAGGCTGGAGACGAAGACGTACTTCTTCTGCCCGGCCTTCACGTCCAGGTTCTCGAAGGTGCGGGTCTTCAAGGTGGATCCGGCGGCGTCGTGGGACTCCACGGTGATGGAATGCACGCCGGGCTTCACCGGGATGCGCGCCACCTGCACTGTGCGGGGCAGCAGGAACCAGCAGCGGGCGTCGGCCTGCTCGAGCTGGTCGGCGAGGACGTCGGTGCCGATGTTGACGAAGAGGTTGAGCAGGGGGTTGCCGCCCGACAGGGCCTGCTTGGTCTTCTCCGAGGCGATGGTGCGCAGCACCACCCGCACCGCGGTGCGGGTCAGGGTGGCGGTGCGATCGTCCGCCAGGTTCTTGCGCAGCAGGCTCTCCAGGTCGGTCAAAACCTCGGTGCGCACCGGGGCGGACAGCCCCGCGCCGGCGACGCTGAAGAAGCGCGTGCGCGATTCCACGGCCTTGATCTCCGGCATGGCGAACTTGATGTGGAAGGTGGTGCCGGAGCGGGTCTTGCGGGCCTTCTCGTTCTTCTCCAGCTCCCGCGGGGGCAGGCCGGGGGCGGGCAGCGCCTCGGTCATGACCTCCCCCTTGGGCGTGCGGTAGTGCAGGAGCATCACGCCGTCGCGCACCCAGGTGCCCCAGAACACGTTCTGGTCCAAAGTGGGGCTGCGCCCCGCATGCCCCACCACGATGATTTCTCCCTCGGAGTCCCCGGCCGGCGGGCCGCCCCCGAAGCCGGCCTTGCCGCCCGGCCCCGCGGCGGAGAGGGCCAGCTCGGCGATGTCGGCAGTGCGGCCGCTGGCCTCCAGGGAGGCGGAGGCCTGGCGGGCCACCGCGCCGGGCCGCGGCACGGGCCCTTCCTTGTAGGCCTTCACGGCGTGGTAATAGGCGATGGCGGCGTCGTCCCGCTCGCCGTTCGCCTCGTAGGTCAGGGCCGAGAAATAGCGGAACATGCCGTCGTCCCGGTAGTCCTTGGGGCCGGCCTTGCGCCGGATCTCGTCCAGCAGGATCTGGCCCTGGCGGGCCTCCACCCGGGCGTCGTCGATCCGGCCCTTCGCCAGGTAGCCGAAGGCCAGGTACTGGTGGACCAGCACCATCTCGTGGGGGCGTCCGCGGTAGGGGCGGACGTTGTCGTTGGTCAGGAAGGAGACGGCCTCGTTGCTCACAGATCTGGCGAACAGGTCGTCGTGGATGCGGACGGCCTCGGTGAGGTGGGCGATGCTCGAATCCCAGCTCCCGGCGTAATGGTGGAGCAGCCCCAGGTCCATGTGGTACAGGAGGCGGCTCCGATCGCCGTACAGGTCCCGCTCCTTCCGGACGCGCGCCGCGGCCGCCAGGTAGTCGTCATTGGCTGCCGCCTTGGCGATCTTCTCGAAGCGGACCAGGCTGGGATTGAGGCAGCCCGCGAGCAGCATGGCCGCGGCCGGGAAGGCGAGCGCCGCGGGGAACCGGAGGCGGAGGCGGATGCGTGCGATCATGCCGGGTTTCTATTCCACGGGCCAGGCCGGAAGGGCGGACGGGCCGCTTCCGCGAGCCGTCTCAGAACGAGGACGAGCTGCGCTCGACGTATTTCTTGATCTTCTTGTCGCCGATCCAGACCTTCTTGCCGGTCCCCAGCTCGGTCAGGGTCAGATCCACCTGGTAGAACACCACCGACTTCTTCCCCTCCTTGTCCACGATGGAGTTGAGGGTGCCGGTCATCATGAGCTCGGCGCCGGATTCCTCCCCGGCGACCTGGCGGGTCTCGATGGCGGCGTTCGCGGCCTGATCGGACTTCTCCTCCCGCAGCTCGCCGCGCTCGGCCTTGCTGGCCACGAATTCGGCCTTGCCGGAATTGAGCAGGGAGCGCTCGATGTCCTTGATGAAGGTCTCGGTGGAGATATGCTCGTGGCTCTTGTTCCTCACCTCGCCGACCACCACGGTGGGCAGCCTGCCGGCCGCCTTGTACCTGCCGTACCAGGCGCCGTTCAGCGCGTCCCGCACCATGTCCTCGGCCACGAGGCGGGAATCGGTGTCGTTCCACCTGCCCGACAGGTCGATGGCGGAATCGTGGGAGACGCGCGTCACCTTGGTGGCGCACCCGGTGAAGGCGAGCGCGGATGCGACGGCGGCGCAGAGAAGACGGGACTGGAAACGTGCCATATGCGGAACCTCCTGGGCGGGTAATAGTGTACATAATGCGCCCCTCTCCACCAACGTTCCGCGGGCGGCGAACCGCTACGGCGCGAGGCCCGGAGGCGGGTGCGCGGCGGAAAAATTATAGTTTATGGAGGCCCGGCGACACCCGGAACGCGGTTCCTCCGGGAAGACATCCGGGAAGCATTTTCCGAGGAGACAGCATGTCCATCGCCGCCGT
>CBILQL010000756.1:0-2583 GCA_966238865.1 uncultured bacterium | reverse complement strand
AATAGACCTTGTTGACCTGCGGATTCGACACCGTGAGCTTCACCTTGCGCTTGTCGGCGCTCAGCTCGGCGGACGACACGGTGACGTTGGCCGTGCCCGTGGGCGTGCCGCCATAATTGATGGTGGGGTTGTACCACCAGCTCTGCATGGTGTAATTCGAGGCCGTGCCCGCGCCGGCGGAGGCGGGCTTGGTGAACTCCAGCTCGAAGCCGCCCTGCACCGAGCGCATGGCCAGGATTTCGAAGGCCGTGGTGGTGGTGGGCGTGAGGCGGCCCAGGCCGTTGTTCTTGCTCTGGTAATTCCAGTTGCCGGAGCCGTCCATGCCGCAGCAGCCCCCGCCGATGCCGGCGGTATAGAGATTGCCGTCGGGCCCCTTCACGATCTCATTGACACCATAGCCGATGCCCATGGAGAAGCGGAAGCAGGCGCCCTGGTATTCCCCGCCCACCTTCTCCAGGAAGTAGCGCTGCAGGCCGCCGTGGAAGACGTCCCCGGCGATCAGCTGCCCCTTGTAGGTCCCCTCGGTCATGAAGAAGGGCCGGGTAGGCGAGTTGCTGTAATTGCCAGACGGGGACGTGCCGGAATTCCCGTAAGGAAGCCAGATGGCCGGCGGGCTGATCACGGTGCCCGAGTTGTAGTTCGCGTTCGTGCGGTATCCGTAGTGCCGGCCGGCCTTGATATGCATCAGCTTGTTGGCGGGCACCCAATTGCCCTGGTTGTCGGTGGCGAAGAGCTCGTTGTCGGGCCCGACCACCAGGCCGTTGGCGTTGCGCAATCCCTTCACCAGGGCCTCGAAGGTTCCCGTGGCGGGATTGACCTTGATGGTGGATCCGCGCTGGGGATTCTCGTTCTCGTCGATCGGGCTGGCGGCGCCGTTGACGTAGGCGGTGCCGGTGTTGAAATAGAAGGAACCTTCGTGGTGGATGAGGCTGAAGGCGAAATGGTGCCACTGGGAGTCGGTGAACGCCCATCCCGTGGCCACCCGGGACTTGGTCCAGCTGCCGTTGGACTGCTTGGTGTATTTGACCAGCTCCGGCTTGGTCAGCACGTAGATGACCCCGTCCACGATGCGGAGGCCCAGGGCCTCCCGCAGGGGTCCGTCGATCTTGACCGGGGTCCCGGGGTTGGCGGTGGCCAGTCCGGGGATCATCCACAGCTCGCCGGCGTTCTTCTGGCTGCCGCCCCAGGTCGCGATAAAGCCGTCGTTGCCGATGAAACCCAGGCCGCCCAGGCCGGCGGGGTTGAAATTGGCGGGCATGATATTGGCGTACTGGAAGGAGGGATGTACGCCCGAGACGTCCTGGGCCACCCCGCGCAGGGGGAATGCCGCGAGTGCAGCCGCCGCGACCGCGTAAAATTTATTGCGTGCCAAGCTATTTCTCCGGTTGAAGCGTTCGAATGAAGACAGAGCAGCAGGGCTTTTTGAGCCCGCGCTTCTCCCCCAACGGATTTTCATGCAGCAAACCTAGGGTGATAGGCCTAATTATAAGGCGAACCGCGGCCAAATACTTAGGTCATTTTGCCCGCGAGGACAGAGGGCCCGGGCGGAGTTCCCCGCGCCATAACCGGCCGAAATAGGCTAGAATTGGGGTTGGACATCGCCGGTCGCCATGCAGAACGAAATCGAAATCGTCATTCCCAGCGTCTTCGACTACCTGGACTACCGCCGGTTCCTGGCCGACTGGTTCTCGGCCAGGCGCATCGGCGACGCGAAATTCTCGGTGCGCTCCTTCACCCGCAAGGCCGGCCTGCCCATTTCCAACTCGAGCTTCTTCTCCAAGGTGATAGCCGGCAACCGCAACCTCACCCTGGACCTGCGCTTCAAGCTGGTGAAAGCCCTGAAGCTCGGGACCGACGAGACGAAATACTTCGAGCTGCTGGTGCAGTTCAACCAGAGCAAGGACGCCGACGGCAAGCAGCATTTCTATTCGGAGCTGGCCCGCTACCGCCGCAGCCGGGCGCGCATCATCGACAAGGAAGGCTACGAATATTACGCGGCCTGGCACCACTCCATGGTGCGGGCCTTCTTCGGCCTGAACCAGAAGGAGAACAATCCGGCCGCCATCGGCGGGAGGATTTTCCCCAAGCTGGACGCCAAGGCGGTCGAGGACTCCATCCGGCTGCTGTTGCGCCTGGGCCTCATCACGCGCACCGCCAACGGCTATGCCCCCAAGGACAAGCATATCACCACTGCCCGGGAGGACAAGCATTTCGTCGGCAAGGTCCGGATTCCGGCCCTGATCGACCTGGCCAAGGACGTGTTCACCCATGTGCCCCCCGGAGACCGTGAATACGGGACCATGACGATGTACATTTCCAGGCAGGGCTACCAGGGCATCCAGGAACGGCTCAAGGCCTTCCGGCAGGAGCTGAAAAGCCTGGTGGACGCCGACCAGGGCGAGGATCGCATCTACACTTTGAACTTCCAGCTATTCCCCAACAGCCAGCTCCCCGAATGGAAGGGCGACGGCAAGGCCGGACGCGAATGAACGCGCGGCTCCTGGCCGTCTCGGCCGCCGCGGAGTCGGCTTTGCGGAGGAGGCGGCGGTATTCGCCGTAGGCCTGGGGCTGGGATTTGTGGTC
>CBILQL010000755.1:0-2585 GCA_966238865.1 uncultured bacterium | reverse complement strand
CCACGTCGAAGAGCACGTTCGGCTGCACCGCCGCGCTGATCGACGACCGGCACCTGCTCTCGTCGGGCCACTGCGTCGCCCCGGCAGCCCTCGGCGCCGCCCCGACGAGCGTGATCGTCAGCTTCCTCGCGCCGGGAGGCGGCCGCAGGGTTCCCGAAAGCGGCCAGATCGGTGCCGGAAGGTTGCGCCAGGGAAGGAAGCGGCGTGTCCCAGGAGAAGGAGGAAACCACGCATGAAAGCAGGGCAAAAACGCCATTAATCGCATGTCGCATGAAAGCTATCCCCGGGAAAAAAGACTTCATCGCTCCCTCTCGACTGCGTAAATTATTGATAGGAGGCTTCGAAGACAGTCAGGAACTCAAAATATCCTCAAAGCCTCTTGGATTTCGTAACCATTTTTCTTTCTTTGGAAAAAGAGGATACCATTGGACAACGAAAAGGCTAATCAGATCAAAGGCATCATCGCCGAGGTGGTGGGTTTTGATAAGGACGACATCGCCGATGAAGATAAATTCATCGTCGATTACAAGATCACCTATGGCGAACGTAAGTCTTTGCTGGAGCGCCTGAACGGCACCTTCCAGAAGGATTTCGGGTTCGATGAGTTCTGCAAGATGGAGAAGGTCTCGGACGTGATCGAGGCTTATACCGGTACCGGGGTCAGGCAGCCTTAATCCCGGCTTGCTCCCTCATCCGGATGTTTGCTTGAAGCTTCCGGTGCGGGTCGGTCCCGTATGCCGGAACCTGGTTCCGACCAGTCCCTAGATTTTCATCCCGGGTCCTGGACCCGGCCGTTAGGAGAGGCTTGCGGGGCGGATTCTTCCGACGCCGCGGGCACGTTCGTCGCTTCCCCGGTCGTTTTCTGTTCCTCCACGGCATTCTCCAACGCTTGTTCCTCCGCCTTGACCTCTTCCGCCGCCTTGGCGATGCTCAGGGCCTTGAGCCGGGCGAAATCGCCGCAGGCAAGGGGTTCCAACCGGCTGGCATAGCCCGTTTTGCGCTGGGCCGTGGTCGGCTTCGACTCCACGGTGAAACAGACTGACGCTTCGCCTCCCATGTCCTGGGGAATCTCCAGCTTGAAGATCTTCACCCGCTGGTCGGTCTGGTCCGGGAAGAACTCGCAATAGTCCATGCGCGACTTGATGAAGTTGCGCCGCCTCGTCTCGTCGAAGACGAATTTTCCGGTCATGGTGGCAGGCAGGGGAATCGGCAAGGTGCCCGGCAGGCGCAATTCGAGGCCCTGGCCCTTCTTGATGATCTTGCCGCCCTTGGGCTGGAGAAGGTTGCGATGTTCGGGGATGTTCCGGTAGGCCATGTAGTCACGGCCCTTCACGCCGCACAGTTCGAGGTATTCCTTGTCCCGGTTGAAATCCAGGTCCTGGCAGATGTCCGGCATGTCATCGGGAGCTATGACCTTGCTCTGCGGGTCCGGCTTTGCGGCGCTGCAACCCGAAAGGCAGAGACCCAGCAGCGCGGCCATGGCAAATGCTATTTTCACGGGATGGCCTTGCGCGACGACAGGCATCTGGCGCTGAAACGATGGGAGCGGGCGCGTCAATTGGCCGCCTTGGAACGCGAGCCGGTATTGAGCGGGCCTGCGGCGATGTGCCGGTTCCCGGGAGCGGGGGCTGAGGCTGAGGTCCTGATTCCAGTCTTCATCGTGGATCTTTTCGCCAAAGACCTGGCTTGTATCAAGGTTTGCGAAGAGCCGCCACCGGGCGGCTCAGGCAAATCCTACTGGCTGGTTCGCGGGGGTGTCCAGTGGGTGGAGTTTTTACCCAAAATCGTGGACCGCTACCGGCTGGGAGCCCCCCTGCCCGGTCCTTTCCGTCCCAGGCGCAAGCTGGCCGGGGACCTGGTTTCGCGGTTATCGGCCTTGCCCGGCAGCAACCTGCCGGAGGTTTTCGCCAGCCTGCGTGAGGCCGGCCTGCTGCCTCCGCTCCTGCCCTTGACCCGGGGGAATTGCCCTCCCTGCCTGCCTTGGGACCAGTTGCGGGCTTATTTCCTGGACTTCAAGAGTAGTCCACCGACTTGATGCGGTAGGTGATGCGCCCCCGCGGGGTGTCCACCTCCACGGAATCGCCCGGCAGACGTCCCATCAGGGCCTTGCCGATCGGCGACTCCATGGACAGCCTTCCCTGCATCGGGTCGATCTCGTCGGCGCCCACGATCTGCACCTCCCAATCCTTGCCGTCCGGCTTGCCGAGGTTCACCCGGGCTCCGAAGCGGATGGGACCAGTACTCGGGCCGCCGCCCTGGACCACCTTGCAATTCTGGATCTTGTCGTCCAGGATGCGCATGCGCTTGTCGATTTCCCGGAGCTTCTTCTTGCCATAGATGTATTCGGCATTCTCGGACCGATCGCCCTGGGCGGCGGCGGCGGCGATTTCCTCGAGAAGTTTGGGCCGGACCTCGCGGTAGAGGTGGTCCCATTCCTCGCGCATTTTCGCCATGCCTTCGGGACTGATCAGCCTGGGCTCGCTCATGTGGTGCAGGAATTGGAAGGTGGTGGGAGTGGGAGGGTGTTGGGTGTGGAAACCGGTAACCTGGAAGACATCCAGGGGAAATTTTTTGCTGGTGCCGCC
>CBILQL010000754.1:0-2592 GCA_966238865.1 uncultured bacterium | reverse complement strand
GCTCATCTCGCGGATCTTGAAATCCAGGTATCCGGCCACCCGCTCTATCACCTGGGGCGGCTGATCGCTCTTGATCTGGAAGTTCTCGCCGCAGATGTTCACCTTGTAGGAGTTTTCCATGATCCCATCCGCCTTCGGCAGAGTCTCCAGTGGGGCCCGGAAGCGCCTTGCGGGGCTCCGTGGACCTTTCGTCTAATATACCATCGGGGACCGCCGGCCTGCCACTCAGGCCAGCGCGGTCTCCAAGCGGGACACCATGTCCCGGATCCGCTCGCCGGCCATGTTGATATTGTCGCTTTTGAGGTTCAGCTCGTTCCTCAGCGCGGCCAGCTCCTCTTCCCGTTCCGCCACCGCCTTCTCCGCGTTGCCGGCCTTCTCCAAAGCCAGGTGGAGCTGGGTCTTGAGGTCCTCCCGCTCATGTTTCATCTCTTCGATAATGGTGAGGGCGCGTTCCACTTTTTGCGCCAGGGCATCGAACTGCGTGAAGTCCATTGTTTCTCCTCCTCGGGGCCGGTCACCCGGGTCCTAACAATTTAGTTAAAGGGAGGATGGGCGGCTTAATCCTCTGCGGGGCGAGTCGCCGCCGCCAGCCTGGGATCGAAGACCGGTGGTTGTGGCGCGGGGCTTGCGTAGCTCAGACGAAGCGCAACCGATCATGCCATGTTCCATGGAATCGAAGACCTGTGGGGGTGGTTTGGGCTTTGCGGGGCTCAGACGAATCGGGAGAAATCCGTGGGGTCGCTGGTCCGCGCCCTCCGGGGCTGGCGGCGAACGCCGGGCCCCCGATGAAGTCCCATGCGACCGCCGCTGCATCCCTGTTCCCGTTCTCCCGCCCCTATGGGCCCGGCCCCCCGCTTCAATTCGCCCCGCAAAGCCCAAACCACCCCCACAGGGCGCCGGCCCCGTGGTTGTAGCCATGACCAGACCCTTTCGACGCTATTGGGAATTCCCTTCTCGTGAGAGGAACATACTACGGAGGTAGTCAGGATAGGACAAGAATTGCGACCTGTTAATTGGGATGTGATGGGGATCACCCGAATTGAATGGAAGGCTGCACGAATTTTGAACTGGCCTACTTCCCTGTTGCTAGGCGGAGGATGACCGGGGTTCCTGGCGTAAAGGATTCGTCTTTTCTTGAAATTTGGCTGCCTGACCGGGGGCAGCCCGCTTCAGGTTTCCGCAAAACGTACTCAGGCTTGAAGTTAACCTGCTGTCGCCAACAGCGAAGTAGGCCAGTTTATTTGAACTGGACGGCCGGGTCCTTGGCGAGTTCGGTGCGGAGCTTGTCCTGGGACTTGTTCACCTCGTCGTCGGTGAGGGTGCGCTCGTTGTTCCGGTAGGTGAAGGAATAGTGGAGCGCCTTCTTGCCCTCGGGGACGCCCTGGCCGCGGTAGACGGAGTTGAGGCGGATGTCGGTCAGGTTCGGGACCCGGGACGGCATGCGGGCGAGGAGATCGCCGTGGGCGACGGATTCGTCCACCAGGATGTTGAGGTCGCGGGTGACGGCGGAGAAATGGGCGAAAGGGCGGAACTTGCGATCGCGCCGCGCGGCGGCGAGCAGTCCCTGAAGGGACAGCTCCGCGACCAGCACCGGGCCCTTCAGGTCGAAGGCGGCCTGCGTCCGGGGGTGCAGGAGTCCGAAGCTGCCGAGGCGCAGCGAACCCTTGGGGACGGAAGCAGAGGACGCGGAGGCGGATCCGGCGGCGGAGGCGGAGGGCGCGGCGGAGGCGTTGGAGGCCGGGGCCGGGGCCGGCGAGCCGGGGTCGCGGCCCAGGAGGACGGAGGGATGGCGGCCGCCTTCCGGGACGGCCAGGATGTCGCCGCTTTCGCGGGGATGCAGGAAGGCCTCGGAGGCGGGAAACGCCAGGGTGGCCTGGGCGCCGACGGCGGCCAGGAGGTTCTCGAGCAGTCCTTTCAGGTGGGGGAACTCCAAGGGAGCCGACATGGCAGTGTCGGCGCCCCAGGGCCGGCGGTCGGGCCATTCCCCGGCCAGGACCAGGTACAGCATGTCCTCCTCGCGCACGCCGGGCCGGCGGTCGCTGCGCTCCGCGGGGCGATGGTAGAAGGACTTGGCGATTTCGAAGAAGCGGATGTCCCGCTCCTGGTTGTTCTGGTTGTAGGCGGCTGCCTGCAGCAGGGACGGCAAGGTGGTGCTGGGCAGGATCTCCCAGTCCTCGCTGAGCGGATTGCGCAGGGGGACGAAGGCGGAATAGGGGTGATCCGCCGGCAGGCCGAGCTTGGCCAGGGCCTTGCGGGAGGAGAAGCGGAGGTTCAGGGTCTCGTTGAGGCCCGCGTCCTTCAGGAAGCCGCGCAGGACGCGGGACAGATCCTCCTGCGGCGGCACGGCGGCCACGGCGATGGGCAGCACCGGCAGCACGGCCGGGATGTTGTTGTAATCGCCCAGGCGCGCCACCTCCTCGATGAGGTCGGCCTCGCGCTCCAGGTCGCCCCGGAAGCCGGGGATCTCGAAGCCGTAAGCCACGTCGCCGGCCGCCGGGACGGCGGCTTGCGCCGAAGCGGCGGTTTCCGCCGAGGCGGCGGGGCCCATTTTGACCTCGTAGGAGCCGTCCGGCTCGCGGCGGCGCGTGAGGC
>CBILQL010000753.1:0-2593 GCA_966238865.1 uncultured bacterium | reverse complement strand
GGCCCCGGTGCCGGAAGGGGAGCGGGAGGCTTTCCTGGAGGAGGTCGAGGCGGATTGCCGTCCCGACCTCTGCGACGCGCTCGGGAAGTGGACGGCCGATTACACGCGGCTGCGGTTCACGGCGCGGAAGCCGCACTAGACAGCGAGGCGGCACGCTTGGAATCGGGCAACGGCATGCGTACATTCAACATCCGACCTATGACTACGAAAAAATCGCCCATGCGCATCGTCCGCGTCTCCTCGGTCCGCAATCCCGACGTCCGCCGGCTCGCCTCCCGCGAGCCCAGCCCGTCCCCGGAAATCACCCGGACGGTCAAGGACATCCTCGCCCGGGTCAAGTCGGAGGGCCATGCCGCGGCCCTCGACTATGCCCGCCGCTTCGACGGCCTCAAGGGCCCCCTGGCGGTGCCGGCCGCCGAGATCGAGCGCAAGGCCGGCTCCCTGGACGCCACGGTGAAGCGGGCCATCCGCGCCGCCATCGGCAACGTGCGGCGCTTCCACGAGAAACAGGCGGAGAAGTCCTGGACCTTCAAGGGCCCCGACGGGGAGACCCTGGGGCAGATCATCCGCCCCCTGCGGCGGGTGGGCCTGTACGTGCCCGGCGGCGCCGGCGTGTATCCCTCCACGCTCATCATGAACGCCGTGCCGGCCCGGGTGGCCGGCGTCCCGGAAATCGCGGCGGTGACCCCGGCGGCCAAGGGCCTGCACCCGGCCGTCGCCTTCGCCGCCCGGGAGCTCGGCATCGCCGAGATCTACCGCATCGGCGGGGCCCAGGCCGTGGCCATGCTCGCCTACGGCACCGCCAAGGTGGAGCGGGTCGACAAGATCGTCGGCCCTGGCAACGTCTATGCCACCCTGGCGAAGAAGGAGGTCTTCGGGACCGTCGACATCGACATGATAGCCGGCCCTTCCGAGATCCTGGTCCTCGCCGACGGCAGCATCGATCCCGCCTGGGCGGCCGCCGACCTCCTCTCCCAGGCCGAGCACGGCAGCGGCTACGAGGCCGCCGTCTGCATCACCGACTCCGCCGAGGCCGCGGAGGGCATCGCGGCGAGCGTCGCCGCCCAGGTGGCCGCCTCGCCCAAGCGGGAGCTGCTCGAAGCCTGCCTGGGGCGCTTCGGGCGCATCTACGTGGTCCCCGACTGGACGGTGGGCTGCGCCCTGGCCGACGCCATCGCCCCGGAGCACCTGGAAATCCTGGCCCGGAATCCCGGCGCCCTGGCGAAGCGCCTGCGCAATGCCGGCGCCCTGTTCCTGGGGCCCCAGTCCTCCGAGCCAGTGGGGGACTACTTCGCGGGGCCCAACCACGTGCTGCCCACCAACGGGTCGGCGCGATTCTTCTCGCCGCTGGGCACCTACGACTTCTACAAGCGCACCAGCCTCATCGAGTATTCGCCGAAGGCGATGCGCAAGCATGGACGGCTCATCGCCGCCCTGGCGGACGCCGAAGGATTCATCCACCACGCGGAAGCGGTGCGGAAACGGCTCTGAAGAAAGGTCCCTGAGCGGCCCTGGAAAAAGCCCCGAAAGCGCCCCGCTACCCGTCCACCCGCAGCCAGCGGATCCACTTGTCGGGCTTGCCGTCCGAGGCGGCGAGGAAGGATTCGAAGCCGTCCGACCCCACGTTGCGGACCGGGATCCTGAGCTCGGCGGAATCGCGGGCGAAGGCGGGCAGGGAATCGCGGCAGGTCTCGCGATTGCGGATCTCGGCGTACCGCAGGGTAAGCTCCCCGCCGTCCTGGATCCATTCCCCCTTCATCTCCATCAGCAGGCAGCGCTCCACGAGGTGCTTCTCCGAGAACCCGCCTCCGGCCTCGAAACGCCTCTCGAGCACGTAGTCCTGGCTGCTGTATTCCTGATCGGCCACCGAATACCGGCCGGCGTCCAGCTTTCCGACGCGGCCGCAATGGGAGAGGGCCAGGCAAATGGGCAGGAGCATCAGGCGTCGCAAGGAGGACCTCCGGGGTGGGGTGTTGTCGTGGCGCACCCCGATTATCCCATTTTCCGGCGTCAAAAGGCTCCAATTGTAAGAAGTTGTATTTGCAAAAAGATGTAACCTTTGCCCCGCCGCTCTGGCCGTAACCGTCCTTTCCTGATTTAATTGTCTATGAACGGGCTCCACGGGGGGGACCGTGCCAACTCCAAGGAAACGAATGCACACGTCGACCACTTCAAAACCAAGCTTGCTGAAACTCGCTGTCGGGTGGTTCGACACCACCGTGCAGCCGGAGAACGCCAACATGTCCAAAGACCCCGAGAAGTGGCATTGGCCGGTGCCTTTCGTCATACTCAACCTGGGTTGCCTGGCCGTGTTCTGGACCGGCTGGTCCTGGACCGCCGTATCCATGGCCGCCCTCTTCTACGTCGTGCGCATGTTCGGGATTACGGGCTTCTACCACCGGTATTTCTCCCACCGCACCTTCCGCACCTCCCGGGTCTTCCAGTTCCTTATGGCCGTCGTGGGCAATTCGGCCGCCCAGCGCGGGCCGCTCTGGTGGGCGGCGCACCACCGCCATCACCATAAGCATTCCGACCTTCCCACCGATACCCATTCACCGGTAGCCGGCACCTTCTGGAACAGCCACCTCCTCTG
>CBILQL010000752.1:0-2626 GCA_966238865.1 uncultured bacterium | reverse complement strand
ACCCGGAGGCCGCCACGGTGGCAGCCTCGGGTTCGGCCCCGGTGGCGGCGAGCAGGATGCCCAGGAAGAGCCGGACCATGGCCCGGCGGGAGGCGGCGGCGGACATGTCGGTGTTTCCTCGCGGAAGGCCCGGGGGCGGCCTTGGGCGCCCCCGTCAAGCCGGGGGCGCATAGGTGGAAAATAAATGTCCGCGACGGCGATGTCGGAAAATATCGGCGGCCCCTGCGCCGCGGCGGAAGGCCGCGCGCGGCCGCGCCTCAGGCAGCCGCGCGGGCGGCCTGCCTGCCCCGCAGCAGCGACACGCCCAGGCCCGCCATCTCGGTGCGCGCCAGCGTATACAGTCCCGACACCGCGTCCTCGAGCAGGGCGGTGGCGAACTTCCGCTCGCTGGCCTCGTAGAGCGTGGCGCGCGGACCGAATGGCCTCCCGGGTCTCCACGATGCCGTCATGTCCGACCTCCCACCTGGACCAACCGTCCGGCGCGGCCCCGGGGCCTCCGGCGCTTGGACGCCACCACCAGCAGCCTCCCGGTGCGCGCGCCCGCCGACTCCGGGGCGCTTCCCGCCCAGTCGCCGTAGGCGCCTTCCAGGGCGAAGCCGCTCTCCTCCAGCAGGGCATGCAGCTCCGCCAGGTTGAAGGCCCGCACCGAGGCGCGCGGGCAGCCTGCCTTCGCCGCGGCGCGCATCCCGGCCTCCGCGGGACGCCCTTCCGACGCGCCATCAGTAACACCCGGGAGGCGTACCCTGGCAGTCAACCTGCCGGTGCGGGGATCGAACCCGAAAGCGGCGCCGTCCAGCCCGTCCGCGCCGTCCCCGATCCCCCCGGCGTCCGCCCCGCCGGCCGGGGAGCGGCCCGAGGCCGCCAGCCTCTCCGCGAGGGCGAAGGCGCGGTCCCGGTCGAAGACGTGGAACAGCAGCAGGCCGCCCGGCCGCAGGGCCCGGCGCATGGCCTTCAGCCAGAGGCGGTCCGACTCGTCGCCGCCGTACCCGAAGGCGCGGCGCACCCGGAAGGCGCGGTCGAAGGCACCCGCCCGGGGCGGCGGCAGGCCGGGGCCGGCCGCGGACACGGCATGGCCCAGGACCTCCAGGGCAGCAGCCGGGGAACCGGGTCCGGCTTCCCATTCCAGCACGCGATGGCCGCCGATGAGGCAGAGACCGTTCACCAGGAAGGAGACGAGCTCTTCCGGCGAAGGCCGGAAGGGCGCCTCCAGCAGGGCCTCGGCCCCGGACGGCGCCGGGAACGCGGTATCCCGCACGGGGGTGAAGTCCCGGTCCTGGGCCTGCGGGCCCTGCGGCCGGGCGGCCGGCATGCCGGCCCGATTCCCCGCCTGGACCGGTCTCCGCTGCGCTTCTAGGCTCGAAATCATGTGCCACCTCCGGAAAAAAACGCAAAAAAAAGAAGCCCGCTCTGGGGAGCGGGCTTCCTGTCTCGGTCTATCGACCTCTCAGACTACGGCGACCCGCTCCCTTGTTCCATTTTAGACCCGCGCTTGGCATGATCCGCGGTGCGGACGGCCATGGCCATGCGCGGGCACACGGAGGTGCAGCACACGGTGGCGCGGTATTGCCAGCTGAGGGAATGGACGGAAATCGGGGTCATGTCCGAAGTATACACTGCCTAGGCGATTTGTCAAAGGGTGCGGCAAAAAGTACCCACGTGCAAAAAAACACAAAGTGGAGCGCCAGGCGCCCCTGGCGCCGGGGGGCGCCTGGCGGCGTCGCGGCGGCGTCGCGGCGGCGCGATGCGATTGGGCGCGATTCAGGTTGCGGTCCGAGGTTCCGGGGCCCTATTTTCCGATCACCCCCGGAGGTTTCCTATGCTGTTGTGGTCGCTGGTCCTGATTCTGTTCGGGGCATGGATACTGGCCCTGGCCGCGGGCTACACCATGGGCGGCGCCGTGCACGGCCTCCTGCTCGCCGGGCTGGCGGTGACCGCTTTCCGTACCTGGCAGGAGCGCCAGGCCGGGCCTACCGTCACTCCCCGTCGTCCGGATCGGCTCCCGCCATCCAATCCAGGCAGGCCTCGAGGTGGCCGGCCATAGCCTCCCGCGGGGCATGGCAACGCCGGCCATGGCCCGGCAGCACCCATTCGAATCCGAGTCCGCGCAGCTTTTCGACCGACCTTGTCTGCTCCCGCCAGGAATGCCAGCAGGCGTCCCGGAACGCGTACAGATGCCCGAGGCGCGGCGACCAGGCGATGTGGTCGCCGGTGAAGAGGTAGCGTCCGCCGGCGAGCAGGACGCAGCTTCCCCGCGTGTGCCCCGGCACGGGAATGACACGCAGGTCCTCCGCCAGGTCCACGGCCTCCCGCCCCTCCAGGACGCGCTCCACCCCCCGTGTCTCCCGGGTTACGTCGCCGGCGTGCAGGACGCGCTCGCAGCCGAGACGCTTCCGCCAGGCCTCGTGATCGGCCACGTCGTCGCCGTGGGTCAGGAACAGCCAGCGTACGCCGCCCAGCGATTCGAGGCGGGAGGCGAGGGTCTCCGAGAAGCGGGGCGAGTCCACCAGCACGTTGCCGTCCGGCCGGCGCACCAGGTAGCTGGCGGCCCCGAAGGATTTGGGGCTGTGGAATCCGCAATAGTACACCTCCCCCTCGATGCGGAGCGGGAAGCCCGCGCGCACCGCGG
>CBILQL010000751.1:0-2627 GCA_966238865.1 uncultured bacterium | reverse complement strand
TTGAATTGCTCGTAGTCTTCCTGCGTGGCCTGGCGGATTTTCGCCCTTTCCTTTGCCAGCTGCTCGACATCCTGTGTCGCCCGGCGGAGCGGGTATTCCAATTCCACTTCTTCCTGGGCGAAGGCCGGAAACGCCATTCCGAATCCCAGGGAGATCAGGCAAGCGCAGAGTATGCTTTTTGTATCCATGTTCCCTTTTTTCACTTCTTGGTTACCAGGTTCAGATAGCGCCATTCCAGGCGGTTGGGGCCGGTCACCGCGGGCTTGTCCGGCTCCGCCAATTCATGGCGCAGCCGAAGGGTATCCGCGTTGATTTTCAGGATCTGGTAGGTGCTGGTTCCGCTGCCGTACCCGATGTAGTTGTCGTTCGAGAGATGGATGAGAAGGTTGAACCGCTTCCCGGTGGTGCTATCGGTGAAAAAGGCCCTCTTGCCGCCCGTGGTGTCCGCCTCGGGAACCTTTTCCAATTCCCATTTGGCCGGGTTGTTGGGGACATAGGTCCAAATCGTATCGGCGTAGGTCGCCTGGGTGGCTCCGAACAGCTTGTTGGCCCACTTCCAATTGAAGAAGAAGTGCCCGTGGGTTTCGTTCTTGTAGACGAAACCCCTCAGCTGGAAGGTGTATTCGTCGTCCAGGGACCTGGCGTCGGGAAGGGGAGGGACGCCGACCGTGGAGGAATTCCACCAATAGGAAATCTTATCGTCGTAGCTGCTGGTGCCGTTCCCCAGGGAATCCTTCGGCGAGGGGCCGCCGTTGCCGAGGGCGCTGTCCGCATTCGGCATGACCCAGGTCTTGCTCGGGGCGCCGCATCCCCCCGAGAGCCAGGTGTAGTAGATGTTGGCGCATATCTCCGGATCCGTCTGCGAAATGACGACGTCCTTTTTCGTGACCGTCGCGCCACCTTTTCCCGATACGGCCAGGGAGACCTTGTAGGTATCCGCGAAGGGGAAATAGACTGTGTCCACCATCTTGTTCGACAGTTGACCAGGAATCCCTGGGCCGAAGTGACGGTGAAAATGACGTTATTGGGATCGCTCTGGTTCATGGTGAAGTCCGGAGCGGGCGGAGGCGCCCCAATATTGACGCTGTCTTCATTGCACCCGACCACGGCTGCGATCGCCGCTGCCAGCACTGAAAAAGCTATCGGTCTCATGGCGAACCTCTTCATGGCGTTATCCTGCATTCCGATCCTCAATAGGGGTTCTGGACGATCTTGTCGCACACGTCCAGCTCCAATTGGGGAATGGGGAAATACTCGTGCTTGCCGGCGACGAAGCCGTTCTTGCCCAGCACTTCGGCGGCCCTGCCCTGACGGACCAGGTCGAAGAACCGGTGGCCCTCGAGGCCGAGTTCCACCCGGCGCTCATGGTAGATGGCTTTCCTGAGGTCTTCCTTGCCCGTCACGGTGACCGCGGGCATGCTGGCGCGCTTGCGGACACGATTCAGGGATTCCAGGGATGCGGTGGAGTTGCCCAATTCGTTGGCGGCTTCCGCATGGAAGAGCAGGACGTCGGCGAAGCGAATCGATCGCCAGTTCGCGGGAGCATTGCTGACTTCCGGCACGATGGGCTGGTATTCGTACAGGTATTTCCGGGCTGCATACCCGGTCGTGCTCGAGCCATTGTCGGCCTTCTGCTGCGCGGGGGTCCCCTCGTACAGGATGTCGCCGTTGAATATCACGGTGGCCTTCAGCCGGGGATCGTTCGACTCGAATTCATCCACGAAATCCTGGGTGGGCAGGTTGAATCCCCATCCCGTGAAGTAGGTGGCGTTCCGGCTTCCCTGGTAGATGGACGTCTCCTGCCCCTCGTTCAGATCCCCGTAGTCGCTGGTGGCGATTTGGATGTGCTGGATTTCGAAGATCGATTCGATCCCGTTTTCGTTGGCCTTCTTGAAGATGTCCGCGTAATTCGCCTGCAGATCGTATTCGCCGGATTGGATGACAGTCGCGGAGGCCGCCATGGCCTCGGCCCATTTGGATTGGAAAATATAGGCCTTGGCAAGCAGGGAGTTGGCGGCTCCCCTGGTGGCTCGTCCCATTTCGGTGGCCGGGTATTCGCTCTTCTCGGGAAGCGCTTCCGCGGCTTCCTTCAAGTCCGTCTCGATTTGCGCCCAGACGGCCTGGATGGGCGCCCGCGCCTGGCAATATTCGTTCGGATTGAGCGGCTTCGTGATGAGGGGAACCCCTCCGAAGGTTTTGACCAGCTGGAAATAGAAGAACGCCCGGAGGAATTTCGCCTCGCCTACGAGCCTGGCCCGGAGCTTGGCCTCCATGTTGATGGTCGGGACCCGCTCGATGACGACATTGGCGCGGTAAATGCCCTGGTAGAACTCGCTCCACCTGCCGAAGGAAATCGAGTTGGCGGCATTGCCCCGGAAATCCTTGAGCTGCTGCAGCTCCGCCCAATCGGCGGCGCTCTCGCCCCCCTTCTCGGAGTCGTCGGACACGACGTCGCCCAGGAACCATTCGAAGATTTCCTGGGAAAACCGCCAGGCCGCCGCGTCATAGACGGCATTGGTGGCCAGGATGGCCTGGCTTTCCGTTTTCAGGAAGTTCGCGCTCGACTCGACGCCCGTGGGCTCCTTGTCCAGCAGGCTGCCGCAGCCGGAAAGGATGAAGCCGATAGC
>CBILQL010000750.1:0-2629 GCA_966238865.1 uncultured bacterium | reverse complement strand
CCCAACAGCCCCTGGAGGAGGAAATAGTGCAGATACGGGCCGAGAACCTGGTGAAGGTCTACAACGGCAGGCGGGTGGTGGACGGGGTGAGCTTCCATGTCAACCAGGGCGAAGTGGTCGGGCTGCTGGGACCGAACGGGGCGGGGAAGACCACCTCGTTCTACATGATGGTGGGCATGATCCGCGCCAATTCGGGCAGCATCTACATCGGCGAGGAGAAGGTGGGCTCCATGCCCATGTACAAGCGGGCCCGGCTGGGCCTGGGCTACCTGTCCCAGGAGTCCTCGGTGTTCCGCAAGCTGTCGGTGGAGGAGAACATCCTGGCCATCCTGCAGACGCGCCGCCTGCCCCGCGCGGAGCGGCGCGCGGAGCTCGAACGCCTGATGGAGGAGTTCAAAATCTCCCACCTGCGGAAGAACAAGGCCTATACCCTGAGCGGCGGCGAGCGGCGGCGCCTGGAAATCGCCCGCGCACTGACCACCCATCCCAGGTTCCTGCTCCTGGACGAGCCCTTCGCCGGCATCGACCCCATCGCCGTGGAAGACATCCAATCGGTTATATTTAACCTCAGGGACCGGGGGATGGGAATCCTGATCACCGACCATAGCGTGCGGGAAACCTTGGCAACCACCAACCGGGCCTATATAATGTTCGAAGGAAAGGTCCTCGTGGAAGGGACCGCCGAGCACCTCGCGCAGGACGAGGAAGCCCGTCGGATCTACCTCGGCAAGTCCTTTTCATTGGGATGACGGGATAGCAACAGCATGAATTTCGGCCTCGACCTGAATCTCCACGTAGGGCTGGAGCAGAAGCTCTCGCCCCAGATGATCCAGAGCCTCAAGCTCCTGCAGATGAACTCGCTCGAGCTGGAGGTGATGGTCAAGCAGGAGCTGGAGAGCAATCCCCTGCTGGAGGCCGGCGACGAGGGCGAGGACGCGGAGCCGAACTCCGAGGATGGCGAGGTCTCCGAAGGGCAGGAGTCGAAGGCGGAAGCGGATCGGGCGGAGCCGGCCGAAGCCAAGGCCGAGGCCGAGGAAAGCCTTCCCGAGACCCCCGACCAGAGCGACCTGGACAAGGTCATCCCCGACGACCCGAAGGATACCAAGGAAATCGACTGGGAAAGCTACCTCGAGGACGGCTTCGATCTGGGCAGCAAGCGCACCGAGGAGCTGGAAAGTCCCGACGAGCGCTTCGAGAAGGTGCCCGTGTACGCCAAATCCCTGCAGGACCACCTGCTGGGCCAGCTCCAGGACAGGACCCTGACCCCGGAAGTCTTTTCGCTCGTGGAATACCTGATCAACAGCCTGGACGATCGCGGCTACCTGGTCACCGAAGCGGCCGC
This sequence comes from uncultured bacterium, assembly GCA_966238865.1. Lineage (GTDB taxonomy): Bacteria > Fibrobacterota > Fibrobacteria > UBA11236 > UBA11236 > CBILQL01. The sequence continues at coordinate 1,287 of CBILQL010000750.1, read as the reverse complement.
CCGGCCGGACGCGGCAGAAAACCGGGCGCCCGGATCATCGGCCGCCGACGCCGCCGACGAAGATGCGGAAACCGCGGATGCGGACGAGGATATCTCCGGGGAGCCGGGCGAAGGGGAGAGGACCTGGGCCGGGAACGCGGAGCGGCCTGGCGAGGACGGGGCCCGGACGAATCGGAACGGCCACGGGGCCGGACAGGGCGGCCGGGCGGGCGGCGAGCGCGCGGATTCCGGCGGGCCCGAGGTCCGCATCCAGCCCATCGACAGTCCCGCCTACCGGGAGATCCAGGCCGTCATCGACGGCTCGGCCTCCCTGGACGAGGCCTCCAACGAGGTGCGCGAGGCCTTCCACGTCCTGCATTCCATGGAGCCCGCCGGCATCGGCGCGCGCGATCTGCGGGAATGCCTGCTCATCCAGATCCATCGGTCCGGCAGCATCAGCCCGCTGGCCCGGCGCGTCGTGGAGGAGGAGTTCGAGCTGCTCGAGAAGCTCAAGGTGGCGGCCATCGCCAAGAAATTCGACGTGCCCCCGGAGCAGGTGCAGGCGGCCATGAAGGAAATCGGGGCCCTGCAGCCCCATCCCGGCCGCCTGGTGAGCGCCTCTGTCGCCAATCCCATCACTCCCGACCTGATCGTCGAGGAGGTGGAGGGCGAGCTGGTGCTGATGCTGAACGACCGGAGCATCCCCTCCCTCAGGGTGAGCCGCGCCTATACCGAGCTGCTCAAGAAGGGCAGCCGGGCCAGCAACGAGGAGAAGAAGTTCGTCCGGGAGAAGCTGAACTCCGCCACCTGGCTCATCCGCGCCATCGAGCAGCGGAAATCCACCATGCTGAAGGTGATGCAGGCCATCATGGAAAGCCAGCCCGATTTCTTCAAGAAGGGGCCTACCCACCTCCGGCCCCTCATCCTCCAGGACGTGGCCGACAAGATAGGCATGCACATCTCCACGGTCAGCCGGGTCACCAACGGCAAATATGTGCAGACAGGTCACGGGATTTTCGAATTGAAGTACTTCTTCACCGCCGGCGTCACCCAGGCCGACGGCCGGGAGGTCTCCTCGGTCACCACCAAGGACGAGATCAAGAAGCTCATCGAGGCCGAGGATCCGAAACGCCCCCTGAGCGACCAGAAAATCGTCGAGATCCTGAAGTCCCGGGGCCTGGAAGTGGCCCGCCGCACGGTGGCGAAATACCGGGATCAGCTGGAAATCCTCCCCGCCCGGCTGCGTCGGCAGTACTAGGGTCTGTCTGAATACCCCCTTCTGCTGCGGCCGGCTGCGGAGCCCAAGGG
>CBILQL010000749.1:0-2637 GCA_966238865.1 uncultured bacterium | reverse complement strand
TCACCGTCAGCGGCACCCGCCTCGGCAGCCGCTCCGTCTTCTTCCCGCACACGCGGGCCCTGGAGCGCAAGCAGATGCGCAACTGGGTGCGCATCGACGTGAACATCCCCTGCCGGGTGACGGTGATCTCCAAGCCGCCGCCCGATCCCGCCCCCGCCGAGGATCACATCCCGGGGCCCCCGGTGGGCATGGTGCTGGAGGGCCGCCTGCTCGACCTGTCCGGCGGCGGCGCCTGCGCCCGGTTCACCTCGCCCATCCCCCAGGGGCACGTCCTCTCGCTGAACTTCGACCTGCCCGGGACCTCCCTGCGCGGCGTGCAATCCGAGGTCATGCGCATGCAGGCCGTCTCCCGCTCGCTCCGAGAGGACTTCGAGCACAACCTGAAGTTCATCACCATGGAGACGGCCTCCCAGGAGAAGATCGTCCGCTACATCTTCGAGAAGCAGCGGATCGACTCCCATCTGCGCGGGCCTTCCCCGGCCGTTTCATAAGCAGTGGAAATCGCGGGCGCGCGCCCGCGATTTCCACCTATTCCCACTTACCCGCCAACGCTTCCAGGGGCCGCGGGATGACGTCGTTTGGGAGTAATTGTTCCGACCGGATTCGAAGGAGCGACGGACGATTTCCAAGGGAAAGCGGGAAGGCGCGGGAGTGACGGGGCGATTGCAAGGGAAAAGTGGAGGGTAGCGGAGCTTTTACCCGCCTTTGCCACGAGGGAATGGAATTGGGCGGGATGGGAGGCCGGATCCCGGTGCGGCGGGGGCGGGCAAGATGTTGATTCTGCCGTCGTTGAATTCGACTTTTCGGGGTTGCTATAATCAGCTTGAGAAAATTCAGGCGGCGCGGGATATCCAGGGCGGTTCCCGCGCCTTCCCTCTCGGCTAGGAGATCGCTTGGGCTTCAAGGAAAAAGTCCTCAACATGATCCAGGGCGAGCCCACCACGGTGGGAATCGACATCGGGAATTACAGCATCAAGATCGCCCGCATCGCGCACCGGCCCGCGGGGCCCGTGCTGCTCGGCGCCGGCATCCACGTGCTCAAGCCGGAGACCATCGTGGGCGGCGAGATCAAGAACCGCGACGAGCTGCTCCAGGGGCTCACCTCCCTGGTCCACCGCACCGATCCGACCGGCAAGATCAAGGACGTGATCCTGTCGCTGTCCTGGTCCTACGGCGTGATCGCGGACCGCATCCGCCTGAAGAGCAACAAGATGGAATCCGACGAGGAGGTCATCCTCATGGAGGCGGGCCAGCGCAGCCCCTTCGACGTGGACAACATCACCCTCGACTACAAGATCCTGCACAAGAACCAGGAGACCGAGGAGATGGAGGTGCTGCTGGTGGCCGCCAAGCTGCAGGTGATGCAGTCCTACATCGACCTGCTCTACGAGGCCGGCCTACGGCCCGTGGTCATCGACGTGGACGCCTTCGCGGTCACCAACGCCTACCTGCTCTCGGCCCCGGAGGAGGATCAGAACAAGGTGGTGTCCCTGATCAACATCGGCGAGCACCTCACCAACCTGACCTTCCTCAAGAACGGGACCTACCACTCCACGCGCGACATCGCCACCGCCTGCGACTTCTTCATCAAGACGCTGATGAAGAACCTCAAGATCGAGCGCGAGGAGGCCGCGAACGTGCTGCGCGGCAAGAACGTGGACAAGTACAACGCGGCCACCCTGAACCGCAGCATCGAGTTCTCGGCCGAGGAGCTGTCGGTGGGCATCGACCTGGCCTTCGGCTACTTCCAGTCGTCGGAGAACAACCTCAAGGTGGAGAAGATGGTGCTGTGCGGCGGCGGCGCCTGCATCCGGAACCTGGCGGGCATCCTGGCCAAGCGGCACAACGTCGAGGTCGAGATCGTGAACCCCTACCAGCAGGTGGCCCTCGACGACAGGAAGTTCAAGGAGCCCATCGCCGAGAACATCTCCACCATCCTGACGGTGGCCACCGGGCTGGCCCTGCGGAAGATCTGAGGACGGAATGGCGCACAAGCCCGACTTCATCTACGTAAACCTGCTCCCCATCGAATACCGGGTGGTCAAGAAGGACTACTCGTACCTCATCGACATGCGGATCCTGGCGTCCGTGACCCTGCTCATCGCCGTGCTGGCTGCCTATTTCATCGGGCAGTCCTTCTTCAAGGCCAACCTGGAGGGCAAGCGCGAGGATCTGGAGCAGGTGAAGGCCCAGATACAGGAGAACCACCTGGTGGCCTCCCAGCTGACCGAGCTGGAGCAGAAGCGCGACGCGATGACGGGCAAGAACAACAGCCTCAAGAGCATCAGCGTCAGCAAGCGCAAGTGGGTGCGGATCCTGGAAGGCATCAACAAGAGCCTGCCCTTAAACATGTGGGTCGAGTCCATCAAGCAGGCCGAGTCCAACGACAACGAGATGGAGCTCCGGGGCCGCACCTACGTGTTCCCCGAGATCGCCGAGTACATGCTCGAGATGGAGAAGAACGAGTACTTCTCCAACGTGCTCCTGAACAGCATCGAGCTGCAGAAGGAGAGCGCGCGCAGCTCCTTCATGTTCACCATCCGCATCAACCTCAACCCCAACGTCGGCATCGACAACTTCGGCATAGAGGCCAAGAAGGAGGGCGCGTGAAGGGCCTGCGATCCCTCAACCTGAACC
>CBILQL010000748.1:0-2638 GCA_966238865.1 uncultured bacterium | reverse complement strand
GAAAATCTCGAATGGGACTAAGCGCGTTGAGTTTAGAAAACGGACTTCGAACGTAGTAAGCATATATTTTGTTTACGCAACTTCACCCGTTCAAAAAATTGTTGGATTCTTTGAAGTAAAAGAAATTCATAGAGATTCCCCAAAATCAATCTGGAAGAAGTATTTCGACGTAGCCGGAATTGATTCTAAGAGATATTTCGAGTACTACTCAAACTGCGAAGAGGCCGTAGCGATTGAAATAAAGAAGTTTTACAAATTTGAAAATGATTTTAAAATTCACGAACTAGTGGGGTTTAAAGTCCCTCCACAGAGTTACGCATTTCTCTCAGAAGATGATATACCGAGAATAAAAAAAGAAATTATGAAGTCAAATAACTTCATAAAACAAGTCATAAAGTCATTCTAAAATTCCGCCCCACAAAGAGAAAACGATGAGGCGCAGTACAGCATATAACACACCCCAGCCTGGAACCTGCGGACATGCTTCGCATTGCAGGTTCGCAAATGGCTTGGAACGGGTGCGCGGCTGTTCACACTCCGTTTCGGGCTGGCGCAAAGGCAAATCGCTCGCTTGAGGCTCGCAATTTGTTTGCTGGCACTCAACGGGTGATTCACGGCATGCTGCGCCCAACCCGTCAAGCCAGATACTCCCGCACAATCCCCTCCCCCCGCTTCACCTTCTCCATCGTTTCCCGGCTGATACCGCGATTATCCTTCCGGATGAGTTCCACCAGGCGCGGGATGCGCCTGGCTTCGCTCTGGCGGTCGTACTTGGCGCTCCAGAGGACCATTTCGAAGAGCAGGGGGATGAGGTCCAGGCCCTTCTCCGTGAGGGTATAGAGGTCCTTCCGGCGGTCCGGCGAGTCTTCGCGGCTGAGGATGCCCGTCTCCACGAGATGGGAGAGGCGGGAGGCCAGGATGTTGGTGGCGAAGCCTTCTTCCGACTTGAGGAATTCCCCGTAGGTCCGCTTTCCCCGGAAGACGATGTCCCGGAGGATCAAAAGGGTCCAACGATCCCCGAAAATCTCGAGGCCGAAATTGACCGGGCAATGGGAACGGAGAGGTTTTGGGGGCTTCGACATGGGCATGAATATAGATTACGGATTTTCACTTGCAAATTACAAGTGTTGTGCGTACCTTGGTTTCACAGCCAACCGGAGGAGTATATGGCGGATATCATCCATCGCATCGGATTCAAGGCCCCCGCGGCCGACGTCTACAAGGCGCTGTCCACCCTGGAGGGCTTGTCCCGCTGGTGGACCGAGGAGGTGAAGGGCGAGAGCAGGCCGGGCGGGACCCTCGAGTTCAATTTCCGGACCCCGGGAGGCGACGTCATCGGCACCATGGTGATGGAGGTGCTCGGGCATGAGCCCGCGAAGTCGGTCCGCTGGAAATGCGTGGGCGGGCCCCCGGATTGGATCGGGACCCGCATCGACTTCGAGCTGTCCACACAGGACGGTCAGACCATCCTGATCTTCGGCCACCGGGGCTGGGCCGAGGCGAGCGAGTCGATGGCCCATTGCAGCATGAAATGGGCCGTCTTCCTGCTGAGCCTCAAGGACTCCGTCCTGACGGGCAAGGGGCGGCCGTCCCCGGGCGATCTCAAGATCGACAACTGGAACTGAAGGCCGGCCCGCCCGGATTCACGGAAGCGGGCATCGCATGGGAAAGGAGGCCCGGAGATGGGCAATCGGGATTTCACGACGACGTTCACGACGGACCGGAGCCCCGAGGAGGTGTTCGAGGCCATCAACAATGTCCGGGCGTGGTGGTCGGGGGAGATCGAGGGCGGCACGAAGGCGCCGGGCGACGTGTTCACCTATCGCTACAAGGACGTCCATTTTTCGAAGCAGAAAGTCATCGAGCTCGTTCCGGGAAAGACGATTGTCTGGGACGTCGTCGACGCCGACCTGAGCTTCGTGAAGGACAGGAGCGAGTGGAAAGGCACCCGCATCGCCTTCGGGATCTCCGGGCGGAAGGACGGCAAGACCGAGGTCCGCTTCACGCATGTGGGCCTGGCGAAGTCCTTCGAGTGCTACGAGGCGTGCTCGGGCGCCTGGAGCGATTTGATGAGCCGCAACCTGCGCAAGCTCATCGCCACCGGGAAGGCGCAGCCGGACATCTTCGCCTGACACGAGGCGCGGCGAGGGGCCGATGAACGGCTCCTCTGCCCTGCCACCCCTGCGACCTATATGCCGATGGCCGCGGCCCTTGGGCCCAGGACGTTTCGCGCCACGCCTTCGAGGTGCTGCACCGCCTCCTTGGAGGCTTTGGCCCGCAGGTTGACGAAAAATTCCCGCAGCTCCGAGGCCTGCATGGCCGGGAACATGTGCCCCAGCATCATGGCTTGATCCGGAGGCGCGGTGGCGGCCACGCTTTGTCGGGAGAACTCGGCCAGCTCGGCGTCCGTGAAAGCCCCCTGAAGCAGCGGGAGCAGGCGGACCTCTTCGTCGTCCAGATGGCCCAGGTAGCGGCGTTTGCCGCTTTGCAGGCCGGTGATCCCGGCGGTTTCCAGCAGGGTTTCGCCATGCGGCAGGAGGGTGGACATGCGGCCGCGGTATTGGAAACCAAGCTCAGGCTGGAGGCCGGGGAGAATATCATGCGCGGCGCCGGAACCGTCGCTTTCCTGGATCGAGTA
>CBILQL010000747.1:0-2642 GCA_966238865.1 uncultured bacterium | reverse complement strand
CTGCAGCATGCTGTCCGAAGTCTGGATGGCCTTCGAGGAGACTTCGTAGGCGCGCTGGGCCACGATCATGTTCACCATCTCCTCCACCAGCTCCACGTTGGAGGCCTCGAGGAAGCCCTGGGCCACGGTCCCCACGCCGTTGACCCCTGGGGCTGTCACCTCGGGCTCGCCGCTGGCGGGCGAAGCCTGGAAGAGGTTGGCGCCCAGGCTCTTGAGTCCGCCCTCGTTGAGGAACCGCACCAGCTCGATGCTGCCGATCTCCTCCTGGGCCGTGCCTTCCGAGGTGAACACGGCCACGCGGCCGTTGGGATCGATGGTCAGCTCCTTGGCGCCCTCGGGGATGGTGATCTGGGGCTCCAGCGGATAGCCGGCCTAGGTCACCAAGGTGCCGTCCGCGGCCACCTTGAGGCTGCCGTCGCGGGTATAGGCGACCGAGCCGTCGGGCATCTGCACCTGCAGGAATCCCTGGCCCGAGATGGCGATGTCGAAGGGGTTCTTGGTCTCCTGGAGGTTCCCCTGGGCGAAGATCTTCTGGTTGGCTATGCTGCGCACGCCCAGGCCCACCTGCAGGCCCGCCGGCGCGCGGGCGCCCTCGGCGGTGCCCGACCCCGGATCCACCATGGTCTGGTAGAGCAGCTCCTGGAACTCGAGCTTCGATTTCTTGAAGCCCGTGGTGTTCACGTTCGAGAGGTTATTGGAGATGTTGTCGATGTAAAGCTGGTTGGCCTTCATCCCCGTGGCGGCCGTATACAGGCTGCGGATCATGGCGTCTTCCCCCGGTTCAGGATTTGCGCGGCATCGCCGAATTCATTCCTCATACGCGGCCCACGTCGTTGACGGCCTTGCCCAGCGTGCTGTCTATGGCCTGCACGGCCCGCTGGTCGGCTTCGTAATTCCGGAATTCCGCGATCATGTTCACCATGGTGGAGACCGGATCCACGTTGGATCCCTCCACGAAGCCCTGCTTGATGCCTACCTGGGCGGCGGGCACGGCCGGGTTACCGTCCGGCCGCGTATTCGTGAACAGGGCGTCGGCGCCGGGGATGAGGAGGTTGTTGTCGGCGAAGTCGACCACGGCCAGGCGGGCCGCCAGGCGTCCGTCCTTGAACAGGCTGCCGTCCTCCATGATCTGCACCGAACCCTCCCCGCGCAGCTGCACGGGGTTGCCGCCGTCGTCGAGCACGCGGCGGCCGGTCAGGGTGACGAGTTCGCCGTAGGTGTTCATGGAGAAGGAGCCGTTGCGGGTATAGCGCGGGCCGTTCTCGCTTTCGATCATGAAGAAGCCGGACGACGTGAGCGCGAAATCGAGATCGTTGCCGGTCTTGATCAAGGGGCCCTGGGCGAAGCTGGTGTACCGGCCGGATATCCTCTGGTCTTCGTCCTGGTGGAGCTGGTTCAAATCGTTGCGGCCGACCTGGACCTGGGCCTCATTCACCACCCGGGACAGCTTGAATCCCGTCGAGGTGGCATTGGCCAGGTTCTGGGCATGGGCATCCTGCTTGGCCAGGATGTTGGTCATGCCTCGTGTCGCGGTATACAATCCATTCACCATGGGTTCATGCTCCTGTCCCGGGGGAGTTGAGCAATAAGCGGACCAACTCCTGCAAGGTTTGCTTGAACACCCCGCAAGCAGTCCATGGAGCCACCACGTATCCATTGGAAAACCGTTTTCCAGGGCTTTTCCGGCTTGTCTTGGGGCGCTTCTTCGTCCAGGGGAGACCGGTCCCCGGGAACCCTACGGGACCCGTCCCGGTCACTCAGACCCGATGGACTCGGCAGTTAATGCCGGATTCGCGGGACCGGGGACAAATCTTCCTCGGCGTCTCCGGCAGCGGAAAACTCCATGTCTGGCGGACGTTCCAGGGCGGGGACGGCCGCTTCAAAGCAGGGGCATTCGCTTCGAAGCGGGGACGGCCGCTTCAAGATGATGCCGGACCGGAGCGGAAGGCCTCCTGGCGGGCGAGGAAATGCCGCACCGCGGCATCCCCGTCGGCGCCGAGATCGCGCGTGAAGTCCGTCACATACAAATCGATATGGGAGCGCAGCACGTCCTCGGCCATGGACTGGGCATGTCCGCGGCACAGCGCCAGGGCCTCGCCTTCATGGGCCCGCGACCAGTCTAGGCTGGCGCGCACGAGATCCTCCAAGGCGCCGGCGAGGTCCGGCGAGGCCGCGAGGAGCTCCGAGCGCAGGGCCAGCGCCCCCAGCGGAATGGCATGGCCGGTGGTCTCCTCCCAATGGGCTCCGAGATCGCGGAGCAGGGCCAGTCCGTCGGCGGCATAGGTGAAGCGCATCTCGTGGATGACCACGCCCTGGCAGGACCCGGGCTCCAGCAATCGGCGGTACAGCGCGTCGAAAGGGAGGAAGACCTTGCGCAGGGGGCGCGCCGACCCATCCGCGGCGTGGAAGCAATCCAGCAGGAAATTCGCCGTGGTATGCTCGCCCGGCACCAGCACCTCGGCCCCGGGATCCCAGGGTCCCCCGTTGGAGAGCAGCAGGGGCCCGCACCCACGGCCAAGGGCGCCGCCGCAACGCAGCAGGGAATAGTTTCCGGTGCAGTTCCGGTAATTGGCGTAGCTGATCTTGGCCAGGTCCCAGCGGCCCCGGAGCACGCCCTGGTTCAAGGTTTCCAATTCATGGAA
>CBILQL010000746.1:0-2642 GCA_966238865.1 uncultured bacterium | reverse complement strand
TGCCCGAATCCCAGGGGCCAAAAAATATGTCCGGATTTAACTTAGCGGCTATGGCACTTAGGGGAACCTATTCCGTCCGGCCGGTCGGAGCGGGCATGGCCCTGAGCGCCGCGCTGGAGGCCCGGGACGAAAGCGGCTTGCAGGCCATGCACCTGCGGGTCGTATTCGGCGGGACTCAAATCAGCGAAATCGTCATCCCCCCGGCTTCGAGGATGGTACGCACGGTGGAGATTCCTGCAGAGGCCTTGGCCGCTTGTCGTGGCTGCCGCCTCCATGCAATCTGGTCGGTGACCGATGCCGCAGGAAACCAGGCTGAGGAATCTTGGGAAAGCGGGCCACTCGGCTTCCTCCAAAGCATTGTGATACGGGTTAACGGCGCTCTCATTCCCGGCCACGTGGAGAATTTCCCTTTGCCGGTGAGGCTCGGCCGGGGAGGCATACCCTTCGAATTCGCCGGACTCAAGGCGGACGGCTCCGACCTGCAGGCCGTCCTACCCAATGGGCAACCTCTGCCTTTGGAAGTGGAAACCTTCCGCCCCGATGAGGAACGGGGCATCCTCTGGGTCACCCTGCCCTCCCTCGATGCGGGCCAGGACGCATATTTCACCCTGGTAATGGACGGTTCCACCAGCGGCTTCCCGGTCCCGGAGGGCGACACGTACCTGGCCTCCGTCTGGCATCTCAACGTTGAGGCCCCGGCCGCCGATGCTACCAGCACACGCATGCATCTCGACCTCGGAGAATCCGTTGCCGTTGAAGGCCTTTTGGCGGAAGGGCGCACCAGCCATGGATTCCTGCAACCCCCTGTCACCCAGGCTCCGCCGCTATACCTCGCTGGAGATGACCTGACTTTGGGGGTGTGGGTGAAAGAACTGGGGAACGACAACCAGACCCGAACCTACAGTTTCGTGGCGGGACAGGCAGAGGGCAGCGATTGGTCGTGGTCCTTGGCCGAGGTCGACGGCCGGCTGCGCTTCTCCGCACCCGGTTCGGAGCTTTCCGGTCCTGCGCCTGCCTGGCATGACGGCGAATGGCACCATGTCGCGTTGACCTATTCGCCCGGCCAGAGCCATCGTCTGCGCCTTTATTTCGACGGCCAACAGATCGCGCAAGGCGCCTGGCCCGGTCCGGACGGCTTCTTCCGTGGCGATTTACTCTTGACCCTGGCAGGCGACGAGCAGGTTGATATCGCTTCCGACCTTGCCGTGGACGAGTTCCGCGCGTCCTGGACCGATCGCAGCCCAGCCTGGATACAGCTCGAATACCTCACCCAGAAGCATCCTTCGCAGATCCTGTCCCGCGTGAGCACGTTGCCGCCGGACCTGCCGACGCCGGGATCCGCCTTCACCGTCACCATGCGTGAAACCGCTCTGAACGAGGCCAACATCTCCAAGCCGCGGCTGCGCGTCACGAACAATAGCTTGAGACCGCTTTCGGGCTTCCGGGTCAAGCTCTGGATGTCCCGCCAGGAGCGCTTCGGACAAACTATCGTCGCCGATGCCTATTACTTCGATCCCCAGGGGATTTCCCTTTCCGTCCAGCCCCACCCTCAAAACGCCAACCTCGTGTCCGTCGAACTTGCCTACCCTGAGGGCTTCACACTGGATCCGGGCGTAAGTACGTCCCTGGACGGGGCGCAGTTGGGCCTGCACTTTGCGGGATATTATCCCGGAGACTGGGATCGGAACAATGACTGGTCCTGGAAGGGCATTGACGGGGAGTGGCGCACTACGCCCTGGGTCACACTTTACGATCGAAATGGAACCTTGCTGTATGGCCAGGAGCCCTCGCCGCTGTCCGTACCACTGCCGCCTCCGGAGAACACGACCAGCGTTTTCGGCTTCGAGGCCCTGGGAGAGTGGACGGTTGGCGGCAGCGCCGTGTCGCTGGTGAACCAGCCGCGCTCTGAAGGAGTGGCGGCCTATAAGCTGGAGGGCGCAGGCTACATCACGGTGCAAAGCCGGGACATGGGGACGCATCTTTTGCCCCCTTGGTCCCAAAAGGCTTCGATAGACGTGTTTCTGCCGCCAATTCCGGTGAATCCATGGTGGCTGGGTGCGGTTCAGTTGTTCGTGGATTGCCCATCTGCGGGAATCCACTCGGCATATCAGGGGCAGGTGGAGCTCACAGGGTTGACGAATGGTTCCTTCAACGCAGTACAATTCTCCCTGAGTCCCCAGGTGCGGGACCTATTGACAAACTCACACATGGACTTATCCTTTAAGCTAACGGTCAATTCTCCGACCCCCGGCTTGGTGCTGGACAGGTTCCGGGTGACACCGTAAAGGAGGATATCCTGCATGCCACGTTCAATTCGATGCAGATTGGGATTGATGGTGGCGAGCCTCATGGCAGGGTGCATAGGGGAGGATGAACCGTACCCTCCTTTGGATAAGGCTGAAATCGTCGGGTGTTGGGTTTTGGCCGATCCTAGCACGAGCAGCTTTGAATGCACTGAAAATTGCTATTCGGGAACGGGATTATTCTACCACCGTGTGAATTCCACGCGGGCCACTGGCGTCCAAGGAATCGTAGAATTCAGCGGAACCTATACGATTTCAAAGAATACAGTCAGACTAACTGTGATGACAGGCAACAACGTCGATAAACCGGATTCCAGTTTGAAGCAGCTTGATGACCCC
>CBILQL010000745.1:0-2662 GCA_966238865.1 uncultured bacterium | reverse complement strand
GCGGATGCGCAGGTTGGTGCGCTCCCCCACCAGCTTGCCGTCCACCCACATGCGGCCGATGCCGTCGCTCATGCCCGGGGTGTTCAGGATGACCTGGTATTCCACCGCGTACCAGCGGTTGCGCTGGAAGGAGACGTTGGCGGAGACGGCGCCCCAGTCCGATCCCACCGGCCGGCCGTTGTAGTGCAGCCCGAGCTGGGCCATGTCGGTCACGCCGCATTGGTTGGCGCCGTTCACGCTGCGGCATTGCAGGATCACGTCCACGTCGTTCATCTGGGTGCTCTCGTTGAAGCTCTGCACCCGGCCGATCTTCATGCCCTGGCCGAAGTCGAAGCCCTGGTCGAAGTAGTAGTAGGCGCGCACGTTGACGGTATCGGAGTTCACCCCCACGTTGGACCCGCCCGCCTCCTCGTTGGCGGCGTAGGTGATGCGGATGGCCTTGGAACCAGAATGGGCGATGCCGGCGGTGGACAGGGCGATGGGAAACGACCCGATGCCCTTGAACTTGCCGCAGCCCGCGCGGTTGAAGCCGCTCAAGCGATTGTCCCAGCAGCCGGGGTCCTCGCCTTCGAGGTCGGTGTTGAGATAGATGGCGGCTTCGGGAACCCCCATGCGGGCGGCGAGGGCCGCGTTCGGCGACGGGGCCTCGCGGGCCGCCAGTGCGGCCGAATCCATGGGCAGGAGGGGGCCGTTGTCGACCATGGGAATGCCCGGCACGAGACAGGAAGCCTTGAGCAGGGCGAACTCCTGGGCCGTCGGGTTCGAGATCCCGGCGGCTACGGAATCCCAGGGATCGGAGCTTGCCGCCCCCGAGGCCACGGCGTTTCCGCCCTCGGTGGCGGAGCCGGAATCGGAGAGCGGGGAATTCTGGGCTCCGCAGCCGACCAGGACGGCAAGCGGAAGGGCCGCGGAAAGGAGGGCGGAAGCGATTCGGATCGGGCGCATGCGATTTCCTTGTTCGGATGCCAATACGGATTGCGGATTGGCGGGTTTGACAGGACGGCGCCACGCCTGTCCCGGACCGGCGAATCCGCCGGCCCGGGAAAGCCGCGGCCGAAAGGACGATAGAAAGTCGGCCGCGACGGTCCTAGCAAAGGGCGGTAAAGAAATCCTTCCGGTCAAGCAAGGGTACGCGATGTCTCAAGCAAGGATACGGGAATCCTCAGGGAAAGGTCTGCCCAGGTGGTTGCGAAGGGAATTTGCCTTGGCGCCGCCGGGACGTTCAGGCGAGATCGTCCTCGCCCCGCAGCCTGAGCACCGGCTCGCCGCCGCCGCCGTCCTCCACGGAAACCTCCATGGGACGGCAGCAGACCGAGCAGTCCCAGGTGAATTCCTGGGGCAAGCCTTCCCCCAGGTCGATCTCGATCCGTTGTGTTTCCCCGCAATAGGGACAGGGGGCGCTGCGATATCGGAGCATAGGAGGTGGCAAGGATAAAATTTTACTTATTACTTGTGAAACCAGAACCCCTGCGCCGCAACGCGGCATCCGCCGTCCAAAAGCTTTTTCTGGCATCCCTGTTCCTCCTTCCCGCTTCCGCACGTCCCGCCCCGGCCGCGCCCGAGGCCAGGCAACCCATCCTCAACTTCGGTCCCTTCGGGAAAACGGACCGCGTCCGCGGTCCCATTGCGGACAGCCTCCAGGTCCTGCAGAAGCGGAAGACCCTGGCCGTGGCCGGCGAGAAGCTGCGGTTCCGGGCCGACCTGTCACGGTTCTACACGAACCGGGAATACCGGCCGGCCTGGGTGGTTTCCGGCCGTCACGCCCTGCCGGCAGCCTGGGAATTGCTCGATGCCGTGCGGAAAAGCCCGCTGGAAGGCCTGGACGCGGAGGAATACCACCCCCGTGCGCTCGATTCCCTGCTGACTCCCTTCGGGAGGCGCTTCCGGTGGAGCCAGGGCCCGGCCCCGGAAGCCGCCGCCGCCCTCGACATCCTGCTCACCGACGCCTATTTGAAGCTGGCCTCGCACCTGGTGGAAGGGCGCGTCCATCCGGTGGCCGGCCCGGATCGCTGGCAGGCCCGGCCGGACAAGGTCGATTTGGCCGCCTACCTGGCGAAGACCCTGGACGGCGAGGAAAGCGTCCGGGAGAGCCTGCATCGCCTGGCGCCAATCGATCCCGGCTATGGCCAGATGAAATATTGGCTGGCCCGTTATCAGGAAATCGCCGAGCAAGGCGGCTGGCCCACCGTCCCCGCGCCGCCGTCCCCGGGATCGAAGCGAGCCGCGGGGCATGCGGATCTACTTTGCGATCGCCTGGCCGCGGAAGGGGAGGTGGACAGGGTGGAATGCGAGGTCGGCGCCGACACCGCCGTCCTGGCCGAGGGCCTGCGCCGCTTCCAGAAGCATCACGGCCTCGCGGTCACCGGCCGCCTGGACGAGGGGACCCGCACAGAATTGAACGTCCCCGTGCAGGATCGGATCCGGCAGATCCGCCTCAACCTGGAAGGCTGGCGCTGGCTGCCTCGGGAACTGGGGAAGAAACACATCCGGGTCAACATCGCCGACTGCTCCCTGGCCGCCTGGGAGGAGGGCCGCCCGGTCCTGGGCATGAAGGTCGTCGTAGGACGCAAGGAGGACAGCACACCCGTGATGAGCGATCGCATCGTCTCCGTGATGCTGAATCCTCCCTGGAACGTCCCGGAAACCATCGCCGGCGAGGAAA
>CBILQL010000744.1:0-2675 GCA_966238865.1 uncultured bacterium | reverse complement strand
TGGGCCCGCCGCGAAGGCGTGGACTGCCACCGGGGCAGCGAGGAGGACGTTCTGGGACGGGTGGTGGGCGCCCAGATGCGGATGCGTTCGGATATCGTGGTGGAGGTCACCGGGGACTGCACCCTGCTCGATCCCGGCGTGATCGATCTCGGCATCGAGACCTTCCTGGGGAATGATTGCGACGTGGTCACCAACGTCCGCCGGGCCTCCTTCCCGCTCGGGATGGACATCCAGGTCTTCCCGCTGGAAAGGCTCGCCGAGGTCGCGCGCGACGTCCGGGATCCCGCCGTGCGCGAGCACGTGTCCCTCCATTTCTACGAGCATCCGGAGTCGTACCGGATAATCCATGTCTTCGCGCCCCCGGCCTGGCGCGGGCCGGATCTCCGGTTCCAGCTCGATTACCGGGAGGACCTGGAATTCATCGACAGGATTTTCCGGCATCTGGAACCGATCCACGGCGGACGCTTCGGCATGGACGCCATCATGGCGCTGCTGCGGGAGCGGCCCGGTCTGGCGGACATCAACCGCCATTGCGAGGAGAAGCCGGTCCGATGAGCGGCGCGGCGGGCGTGCAGCGGTTCCGCGCCGTCCTGATCGGCGCCGGGAAGGTGGGCATGGGGTACGCCGAGGATCCCGTCATGGCCCGTCATTACCCCTTCGCCTCCCACGCCCAGGTGCTCGCCGCGCATCCGTCCTTCGCATGGACGGGCGTGGTCGATCCCTCCGTGGACGCCCGCCGGGAGGCCTCCGGGAAATGGGGCGTCCCCTTCGTCTCGGATTCCGCCGGCGCCTTGCCGGCCGGATGCCGCCCGGACGTCGCCATCCTCGCGACGCCGCCCGAAGGCCGGATCGGTGCCTTGGAGGCCCTTCCCGGCCTGCGCGCCGTGCTCGCCGAAAAGCCCCTGGGCCGGGACGCCGCGGAAGCCGCCGCCTTCCTGGACTATTGCCGGGGCCGCGGCCTGGTGGTGCAGGTGAACCTCTGGCGTCGCGCGGACGAGCGCTTCCGGGAGCTGGCGGACGGAGGGTTGCAAGCGCGCATCGGCGCTCCCCGGGCCGCATTCGGCGCCTACGGCAACGGCCTCGCCAACAACGGCACGCACCTGATCGACCTCGCCCGCATGTTCCTTGGCGCTATCGAATCCGTGCAGGCGGCCGGAAGCCCGCTGCCTGGGCCGCCGGGCCCGATCCCCGGGGACGTCAACCTGCCCTTCGCCCTGCGGTTCCGGAGCGGGCTTTCCGCCCTGTTCCATCCCGTCCGGTTCTCCGAGTACCGGGAGAATTCCCTGGAGGTCTGGGGGGAGAAGGGGAAGCTCGCCATCCTGCAGGAAGGCCTGGGAATCCGCGTCCATCCCGTCCGCGACAATCGCGCCATGCGCGGCGAGCGTGAAATCGATTCCGGCTCCGGGGAAAGCCTCGTCTCCACGGTAGGCCATGCCTTCTACCGCATGTACGACAATCTCGCCGACGCTTTGCGGACCGGGGCTCCCCTCTGGGCCCCGGGCCGACTGGCGGAGGAAGCCGCGTCAGTCATCGAAGCCATCCGCGCGTCGGCGGAGGACCGGGGGCGCGCCGTGGCGCCCCGGTTCCGGATCGAATCCGGGGGCGGCTAGGGGATCCATGGCTTCCGCCGATGTCCTGCTCTTCGCGGAGGATCCGGGTGCGGCCAATTACCTCGGCCGCCTGCCCGGGGCCCTGCTCGCCAAGGGCCTGCGCTCCGTCCTCCTGGCCGCCGGTCCGGCCGTTGCATACCTGCACGGCCGTTCCGTCCCGTGTTCTCCCCTCCCGGAGGATGCGGAGGCTGCGTCTACCCTGGCGCGCTGGTCTCCGCGCCTGGTCGCCGTCGGCACCTCGGAGAATCCCCGCACCCTGGGGCTCCGACTGGTGGACGCGGCGAAAACGCTCGGCCTTCCCAGCGTCGGCGTCGTCGACGGGTTCGCCAATGCCGCCTTCCGGTTCCGGGGGCTCGGGAAAGCCCCCCTGGCCCACGAGCCGGGCCATCTGATCGTACCCGACGAAGCCACCGCCCGTGCCTTCGTTTCATTGGGCGTGGACGCCGGCAGGATACGGGCATGCGGGCATCCCCAATGGGATCACGTCCGGAGCGTGTCCGGGAAGCTGTCGCGCGGGGATCGCGCCGCCCTGCGGGCGCGGCTCCTCCCCGGCTGCGCCCCCGGCCAGACCGCCGTGGTCTTCGCCTCCGAGATTTCCGCCGGTCTCGATGCGTCCCAGTTCCAGCGCTCCGGGGAATACACCTTGGAGGGGAACGGGCGATCCCGTGGCCGCACCGAGGTCTTTCTGGACGAATTCCTGGAAGCCGTGGACCGGCTTCCCCGGCGGCCTTACCTAATCCTGCGGCTCCACCCCAAGCACCGGCCAGAGGACCTGGGAGCCTACCTGGGCGCCTTCGACTCGGTCAGCGCCGGGGGCGATCCCCTGGAGTTGCTGCACGCGGCTGATGCCGTGGTGGGAATGACCTCCATGCTCCTGCAGGAGGCCGTCCTCATGGGCCGCGCCACCCTGTCCATCCTCCCGCGCGAATCCGAGAAGGCCTGGCTGCCCGGCATCGCGTCCGGCGAAACGCCCTGCGCCACCCGCCGGCCGGAAGTGCGGGAGGCCCTGGCCCGCCTCTTGGCGGAGGCCCCGGGAAAGGCCCTGCGGGATCGGGGAGGAGCGGC
>CBILQL010000743.1:0-2683 GCA_966238865.1 uncultured bacterium | reverse complement strand
GGTGGAAGAAGTCCATGCTGTAGCCCTGCAGGCGCGAGAACAGCCGGAGGCGCAGGTCGTGGATGATGGTGAGCCCCAGGCGCTGGCTGGTCACCGCCCGGAGATACTCCAGGGCGCCGTTGGCGACGATCAGGGCCACGAACGCCGCCATGTAGGGCGTGATGCCGGACATGTCCCGCGAGGCGATGGGCCCGTCGATCATGGCCTTGAGGATGCGGGGCGAGAACAGGGGCAGGATTTCCGAGACGATGAGCAGGGCGAAGGCGGTGCCGGCCAGGCGCTTGTGGGCCCCTGTCAGCGACGCCAGGCGCAGCCACAGGGTGCGGTCCAGGAAGGACGCCGTCCGGTCTTCGCTCAGGTATTCCCGTCCGCCCGCGGCCATGGCCTTCAGTCGCTTTCCAGGGAGGTGGTGAGGCGCTGCTTCTCCCAGACGGCCGCGTAGGCGCCTCCCCGGCGCAGCAGCTCGGCATGGGTGCCCTGCTCCGCGATGCGGCCCCCCGAGAGGAAGACGATGTTGTCGCAGCCCATGACCGCCGAATACCGGTGGGAGACCACCAGCAGGGTATGCCCCGCGAAGCGGCTGCGGATGCGTTCCAGGACCAGGGTCTCCGTCTCCGTGTCCAGGGCGCTGAGGGTGTCGTCCAGGCCCAGGGCCGGGGCCCCGGCCAGCATGGCGCGCGCCAGGCCCACCCGCTGGCGCTGCCCGCCGCTCAGGTTGATGCCCTTCTCGCCCAGCATGGTGTCGTAGCCGGACGGGAACTGCCCCAGGTCCCGGGACAGCGCCGACCATTCGGCCACCTCCTCCACCGTCCACCGCCCGGCCTGCCGTCCCATGGCGATATTGTGGCGGATGCTGTTCGAGAACAGGAAGCCGTCCTGGGGGGCGTAGGTGAAATGCCGGATCCACTCCGTGTCCGGGATGTCCTCGCGCGGGACGCCGTCCATGAAGAGGCTGCCGGGCGGGGGAGGGTAGATGCCGCAGAGCACCTGCATCAGCGTCGTCTTGCCGCATCCGGTGGGGCCGACTATTCCCAGGGAGGTCCCGGCGGGAATGGCGAGATCGATGCCGGAGAGCACGTTCCGCGTGCCGTCGTAGCTGAAGGAGAGGTTCCGGGCCTCCAGGAGGCGGAACCCTTGCGCCTGGATCGCCTTCGGACCCCGCATCCCTGCGGCCCGGCCGTTGCCGTTCGCGGAAACCGCATGTCCGGCGCCGTGCCCCGGTTCCTCCGGTTCCCCCGGGGCCGCGGGAGTCACGGCTTCCGGCATGGCCCCGGCGTCCCCGGTCGTCCCGTCCGGCGACTCCGCCAGGTCCCGATGGGCGTCCGCGGGAGGCTCCACCAGGAACGACTTCCGCAGGGCCGTCAGGCGATCGATGGAGACGTTGGCCCGCTGGATCATGCTGGCCACCCAGCCCAGGCCCACCAGGGGGAATTGCAGGCGCAGCAGGTACAGGATGGCCGCCGACAGGGTGCCCAGGGTGATCTCCTCCCGGATCACCATCTTGCCGCCCAGCCAGGCCACCAGCACCAGGCCGATGGCGCCGAGCACGCCGATGAGGGGCCAGATGGCGGAGTTGAAATAGGACACCTTGAGGGAGGTGTCCCGCAGCTCGGCGGAGGTGGCCTCGAACCGGGCCTGGAATTCCGCCTGCTTGCCGTAGGACTTCACCGCCTGGATGCCGGAAAGGGTGTCCTGGAGGAAGTTGTTCAGGGTGGAAAGGCTTTTCTGGATGCCTCCGAACAGGCCGTACATCTTTTTTAGGAAGACGTTCGCCAGCGCCGGCATCATCAGGGAGGGGAGGAGGCCCAGCCACATCAGCCTGTGGTCGAGGCGCCAGAGGGCGAAGGTCGTGAACGCCAGCAGGCAGCCCATGCGCGCCAGGTGCAGCACCACCGGGCCGGCCATGTCCCGCAGGCGGTCCAGGTCGTTGGTGGCCTTGGACATGATGTCGCCGATGGAATTGCGGTCGAAGAAGCGCTTCGGCTGGTGCATGAGGCCGGCGAAAAGGTCGCGGCGCAACTCGTATTCGATCTTGCGCGAGGACCGGATCACCCACAGGCGCTGGAAGTAGAGCAGCAGGCCGCCGCCCAGGGTGGCGGCCAGGATCGCCGCCAGGGGGAGGTAGATGGAACCCATGCCCCGGCCCTCCTGCAGGGAGTCCAGGATGAGCTTCACCATCCACGGGGACACCTGGTCGAGGGCCGTGGACACGACCACGAACGCCCAACCGGTCACAATGGGGATACGGTGACGCGCCAGGTACGGGCGCAGGAAGGCGAAGCGCTCGCGGTAGCCGGGCTTCCGGGGGCCTTCCGATCCCCGCCGGCCGTCCGGCTCCCTCGGGGACGCGGCCTTCGTCTCTTTTGCGGATTGCGTCGCGATGGGGTCCCCTGGAAGCGAGTCAGGCGGACCCGACCGGGCCCGCCTGACGCGACATTCCAGAAGATCGTAAAAGTGGGGCGAGCCGGAAAGGGGGGCGCCGCGCCGGCGCCCGAAGGGCACCCCGGGGTTACTTGAAGATGTGCTTGTCCTGCCAGAAGGAGGAGACGTCGCGGTGGATTTCCAGCGCGATGAGCAGGTTGATCATGTCGTCCTTCGAAATGGCGAAGTCGCGATCGGGCCGGCCCTTGAGGAAGGGTATCTTGTCCTTGATGGCCTCATGGCGGGAGACGTGCTTCATAAC
>CBILQL010000742.1:0-2685 GCA_966238865.1 uncultured bacterium | reverse complement strand
ATGAATTTGTCGCCGGCCCAGGTGATGGCATTGTGGGCGTTGAACGAGCCGGTGAGATAGGGCCGCCAGGTGATGCCGCCATCCGAGGAGGCGTACACATTGCCGTTCGAGGTCGTTGCATTGGATTTGGTGGTGGCCACCAGCCACCGGCCGCTCCAAGCTACGGATTGGAAGTGCTCCGCTGTGCCTGAATTCCGCGCCGTCCAGGCAATGCCATCGGGAGAGGTCATAATTAGGCCATCTTGTCCCACCGCCACAAGTTGCCCGGAACTCGTGCTCTGGGCGGAGCCGGTCCACACTACCGAGTACAGAATACGGCCGGCCTTTCCCGAATCCTGAATGGTCCAATTCACACCGTCCGGCGAGGTGTGAATAGACCCCGCCTGTCCTACCGCCACGAGCTGCCGGCCCGTCCAGGTCATGCCCAGAAAATTGGCACGGTAGCCCTTGCTCGCCTTGTTCCAAGTGATACCATCCGGGGAGATGTACACGGTGTCCCCATTGCCGGCGGCGACGAACCGGTCTCCGGCCCAGGATACGCATTCAAATGGTGTCCTACCGGCAGAGACCTTGTTCCAATCGACTCCATCAGGAGAAGCGTAGATAGCCCCGCCATAATTTCCATTCCATTCGTCTTCGCTACTCCAACCGACGATTACGTATCCCACTGACGGGCTCCAGGCAACTCCTTTGAATTCCACGCCTGATTTTTCCAGATACCTCTCCGACCATTTCACACCGTCGCGGGAAGTGGCGATACCTTTGAACATTCCCACTGCTATGGCCCCAACTCCAGGAACCCAGGTTATCCCATTCAAGGTTATGTTGGTTGCCATTCCCCCATATCGTGTCCAGTCTCTGCCATTGGGGGAGGCATAGTAAGAGCCCAAGACCAGCCTTTCACCCGTCCAGACTACACTGACCCCCTTCGCAATATCGGACAATAATTCCCAATCATCTCCATCCTGAGAGGAATATACCCCGCCAGCACCCACAGCCAGCAAGCCAAATCCTCCTGAATCAGGACTGCCGGTCCAATTCACTCTCCATGAACCGATTTCCGCTTGCACCCTGTCCCAAGTCAGGCCGTCTTCCGATGTATATATAATCCCGCTGCCGGCCGTGACAAACCGGCTTCCAGTCCACACAACCGACTGAAGCACATGGCCGATATCCTCCGTTTCGTTTCGCACCGTCCAATTGATGCCATCAGGAGAGGTTAGAATCCTCGCGTATGTCCCCACCACCACGAACAATTTTCCAGACCAGGCCACATCGTAAATCGCATTCCTGGCCTTCCCCCCATCCCGCAGCGTCCACTCCAACCCATCCGGGGAAGTGAGAACAACCATGCGATACTGGTCGGTGATCGTACGGGTGGTATCGGAACCGGTGCCCACGGCCATGAATTGATTTCCAAGCCATTTTACTGACTGCAAGGCAATATTTTTGAAGCCGAAGGCGGTGAAGTCGGCTCGACGCACCAACCAGTTCATGCCGTCCTCGGAAGTCAGAATGGAAGCACCCACGGCCACAAAATGCTGCTTGTTCCAATCCATCGACCGCACGTTTTCCGGTAGGGTTTTCACCGTCCATTGCATGCCATCCGGAGAGGTGGCCAGGGTGCGATTGCTTCCTACGCCCACGATCTGCTCCCCCGTCCATACCATGGAGCTCAAGCCACCCCCGGCCGGCCAGGGGTTTCTCCAGATCCAGTTGGACTGAGAGAAGGCAGTGTGAAGCAGGAAAAGGCTCAGCAACAGCGCATGGCGGATGGTAAAGGACAGATCAGCGCCAACTCGTACCCAGGAAAAGAGCCGCATCTCATCCATCCTTCACCATTCCCTTATCATTATACCTCAATGCACTCTTCCGCTGGGCCGGAATTGAATCATGTCTGCGGGCGACAAGGGCAAGGGCGCAAGGGTTCCGGAAAACATGCTGGAAAGATCCTGCCACCTGAACCGCAAATCCTCGAAATACCGGAACCGGTCCCCGGTGTCACCCAGCACCCAATCCGGCCCGTCGGGAACGGGATCGGTGATGAATAAGCCATTATTGATTGAATCCGTTGTACCCACAACGGCCAGCATGCTGCCCGTCCATAGGACGGAACTTAGGTCGGCCGAGATGCGGGAAGGCCGCGGCTCCCAATTCATGGCGTCGTCGGAAACTAGAACCGTCCCCCCGGATCCCACCGCCACCCACACACTGCCTGCCCATGTCACCGCGTTCAAGGTGGCGGAGGTCCCGGAATAGCGGGGCGTCCATTCGTCGCCGTTGAACGAGGTGAGAATCAAGCCGTTGTCTCCCACGGCTACCCGCATGATGACGCCGCCGGTCCATTTCTGACCATGTATGGCGCGCAACGTGCCTGTCGTCCCGGAATTCGCCTGGACCCAATTGATACCATCCTGCGAATTCAGGATGACGCCCCCTTCTCCCACGGCGCATAAGGGCCTTCCTCCGCTGCCCGCCGCTAGTGCCTGAACAGCAAGCAGGCTGTTGGTCGTCCCGGAGGGTCTTTGGCTCCAGGCAATGCCATCGGGGGAGGTCAATAGGGTGCCGTTTTCTCCCACGGCCACGCACAGGTTCAGATCTTGTGAATAGGTCACCCCCTTCAGATTGCTGGAGGTTCCAGAAGTCCTCTGGGTCCAAGAGGCGCCTTCGGAAGAAGTCAAGATG
>CBILQL010000741.1:0-2696 GCA_966238865.1 uncultured bacterium | reverse complement strand
TCCGCGCCGTCGGCCGCGGCCAGCAGCAGGGAGGCGTAGCTCTTCTCCGCCGCCGCGGCCGGCTCCGGCGCCGTTCTGGGGTAGGCGATGGCGGCTTCCCGCCCGCCCTGCTGCGCTCCCAGGAGCGCGAAGACGGGGACGCCCAGGCCGATGGCCATGGCGACCAGGAAGTATTCGACGATGCGGCGGTTATCCATGGGTTTTCCTTCCGATCAATGGCATGCGGGCGTCCCGGAAAAGGCGGCGCCGTAGACGCGCCAGGCGGACAGCCCCAGGAACACGGCTCCCAGGGCGGAACCGTAGTAGCGGGCCCAAGGCAATCCCCGCGGCAGGCTCCGCGGAATGAGGGCGAACATGGGCAGGGTTGAGACGCCCAGGGCGGCCATGGCGGCCGCGCCCAGGATGGGGCTTCCCAGTCCCATGCCGAAGAGGAGCACGGCATGGGTGCTGGGGCAAGGCAGCAGGCTGGCCAGGAGCCCGGCAGGAAAAAGGAAGGATCCGGCCCTGCCTTCCGCCGCCAGGCGGCCGAACCAGCGGGAAGGGAACAGCTTCCCGGCCTGGGTTTCCAGGCGCAGGCGGCGCGGCAGGAGGCCGAGGAGCTGCAATC
Source organism: uncultured bacterium (assembly GCA_966238865.1). Taxonomy (GTDB): domain Bacteria; phylum Fibrobacterota; class Fibrobacteria; order UBA11236; family UBA11236; genus CBILQL01. The sequence continues at coordinate 2,089 of CBILQL010000741.1, read as the reverse complement.
CGAAGTATCCGTAGAGCACGGCCAGGATCCAACCCGCCGCGCCGCGGGCGCCCGACCCGGCCAAGGTGTCGACAAGGCCACCCAGGGAGCCTGCCAGGGCGCCGAGCAGGGCATAGCCCAGCACGCGTCCTGCATGGTAGGTCCAGATGGATCCGGATCCGGCGCGCGATGCCAGGAAGTAGTGGATGGGGCCGCACATGCCCGCGCAATGGGTGACCGAGCTCCCCAGGCCCACGGCGAACGGGAACAGGACGCCGGCCGCCGGGACGGCGGCTGCGGATGCCGAAACGGCAGCTGCGCCCGCCCAGGCCAGCACCTGCGGCGAGAGGAGGTCCTGTGGCGCCATCATAGGGCCCGGGAATAACGGGGTGTAACCGGGCCTGGCGCGCTCGAACCCCCTTCCGGCGCGGTTCCGGCCACGCCGAGCACGGCCGCGGCCGCATTGGCCGCTCCCTGCGCGGTCGCTGCTGCGTCTTGCGCCGCCGCAACGGCGTCCTGCGTCGTCGGAGCTGCGCCTTGTGCCGCCGGGGCAAGCAGGGGATCGAAGGCGGCCGCGATGGCCCGGGAGACGTAATGGCCGTTGCCGAGGATTCGCGCCTCGCCGTCAATCACCTCAACCAGGCCATCGTCCTGGAAGCGGCGCAGTTTCTCCAGGCTGCCCGCGAGGTATTCCTCCCGCCAAGCCTGCGGCAGGCCGGCTTCCGCGCAGGCGGCGCCGATGTCAGCCCGGCCGGAGCAGAGGAGGCCGTTCAGCACGGCGCGCACCGCCAGGTCCTCGGGCCGCATGCGATAGCCGGATTTCCAGGCGGGCCGGCCCGAGCGGACCAGATCCCGGTACTCCTGCAGGTCCTTGGCGTTCTGGAGATATCCCTGATGCAATTGCGAAATGGCCGAGGCGCCCATTGCATAGACCTGGCCGGCCCGGCCCCCATGGCAATAGCCCTGGAAATTCCGGTGCAACGTCCCTTCCCGCAGCGCCTGGACCAGTTCGTCGCCGGGTTTGGCGAAATGATCCATGCCGACTGCGACGTAACCGGCGCGTTCCAGCTGCTCCCGGGAATCCCAGGCGATGCGCAGGCGCGTGGAGGCGTCAGGCATGGGCAGGGAGCCGAGAACGGCCTGGTGGCCCTTGATCCAGGGCACATGGGCGTAGGGGAACAGGGAGATCCGGTCGGGGTCGGCGTCGATGGCCTTCGCCACCGTCTCCCGGAAAGTCTCCGGAGTCTGGTAGGGCAGCCCGTAGATGAGATCGAGGTTGTTCCCGGAAAGCCCCAGTTCGCGGCAGACGCGGAACAGCTCCTTGGGGGCCGTCTTGGGAAAGCGGCGGTTCACCGCGTCCAGCACCTTCTGGTTGAAGTCCTGGATGCCGAAGGAGATGCGCGTGAAGCCCATCCGGTCCAGCTCGCGGATGCGATCGACGTTGATCAGGTTGGGATCGCATTCGATGGCGATTTCCGCGTCCGGCTGGACGTCGAGGCGTGTGCGGAACAGGTCGAGCACTGCCTTCAGGGCCCCGTAAGGGGCGGCATTGGGGGTTCCCCCGCCGAAATGGATCTGCGTGACCGGCCGCTCCGGGCGGATCATGGGCAGGAGCAGGTCCGCCTCCTTCAGCAGGGTCTCCATGTATTCCCGCACGGCCGCTCCCGGCTGCCCGATCTCGGTATGGCAGCCGCAGAAATGGCAGCGCTTGGGGCAGAAGGGGATGTGGACGTACAGGGACGCGTTCCAGGGTCCGGTGACGTTGGACTCCTCCACCATCCGCAAGGCGTCGATGTCCTCTGGTTTCCGGTTGAAATGCGGCGCCGGGGGATAGGAGGTATATCGCGGGACCTGCTGATCGTATTTGAGGAGCAGATCCAGGGGAGTGGACTCGGTCATTGGCGTGCCGTCTCCACAGCAGCTTTGCCGGTCGGGCGGGCGTCCCGGCCGATGCCCGTGGCGGCGGGATCGGCGGACAGGTCGGCAGCCTGGAGGCCGCCGCTCAGGCATTTCCAGGCACCCACGGCGAGCAGGCCGTTATCGCAGGCCCCGATCCGCGGGTCGGAGGCGGCGGACAGGCTCATGCCGCGTCCGCAGCCGATCATCAGAC
>CBILQL010000740.1:0-2700 GCA_966238865.1 uncultured bacterium | reverse complement strand
CAAGCTCGACCTGGCCGAGGTCGAAGGCGACCTCTGCACGCCCGTGGAGACCAAGCGGGGCAAGGTGCCGGATAATCCGGAACGATCCTGGGAGCCGGAGCGGGTCCAGCTCATGGCCCAGGGCCTACTTCTCCGGGAGCAGGGATACAAGGTCGAGTCGGGGGTGCTTTATTATCATGGATCGCGCACCCGGGTCGAAATACCGTTCACGGCAGAGTTGGAAGCGCGAACACTGGAGTTGATTGCCGAAGCCAAGGCTTTGGAGACGTCCCGCAAAGTTCCCACACCCCTTGTAGACAGTCGGAAGTGCAATCATTGCTCGCTGAACGGGATTTGCCTGCCTGATGAAACGCATTTCCTGCAAGTCCATGGGAGTGAAGCTATAGATGCCGCGCAGCAATCGCCGGATTGGACCGAGGTGCGTCGTCTATACCCGCCGCGCGATGATGCTGTACCCCTATATATCCAGGAGCAGGGGGCTTTCGTAGGGAAGAAAGGCGATTGCCTGGCCATTTCAAAGCAAGGAGTCGAGCTCGCGAAAGCTCGCCTCAAGGATGTCAGCCAGCTCGTTCTTTGCGGGAACATTTCGGTATCCGCGCAGGCGATCCATACGCTTTGCGAGGCCAATATTCCCATCGCCCACTTTTCCATGGGGCATTGGTTCTATGGAATCACATCCGGTTTCGGTCTGAAGAATGCTTATTCGAAGGCTTCGCAATTCAAGGCTGCATCCGACCCGGATTTCTGCCTGCGCGTGGCGAAAGCCATCGTATTCGCCAAGGGCCAGAACCAGAGAACCATGCTTCGCAGAAATAGCGACAAGGATTTGGACATTGAATTGGAGGCCATGGCACGCCTATTGAAGAAGGTGGAGTCCGCCGCGGGCCTTGATGAATTGCTGGGGATCGAAGGAAACCTGGCCAGCTATTACTTCTCGCAATTCAAGCATTTGATTCGTCCGAAGGCGGTCAGCAACCTGAATTTCGATTTCAATACCCGCAATCGCAGGCCGCCGCGTGATCCTGTGAATGCGATGCTCAGCTTCGGATACGCCATCCTGGCCAAGGAATGCACTATCGCCGTGGCTGCGACGGGGCTGGATCCCTTCTGGGGATTTTATCATCAGCCGCGACATGGTCGTCCCTCTCTCGCCCTAGACTTGATGGAAGAGTTCCGCCCATTGGTCGTGGATAGCGCAGTCATTACGGCCATCAATATGGGCGTCATCAAGGATGGAGATTTCGAGTTCGGGGCCAATGGGTGCATGCTGAACTCCTCCGGCCGCAAGGCGTTCCTGAAGACCTATGAAAACCGCTTGGATCAAATGGTCTCCCACCCCGTTTTCGATTACCGCGTGAGCTGGAGGCGGATCATCCGGGTCCAGGCCGAACTGCTGTGCCGCTATGTCCAAGGAGACGTGCCGGAATACCCCGGAATGGTGACGCGATGATTCGGAAAAGGTACCTTTTCAGCTACGATATCACCGAGGACAAGATACGCAACAAGGTTTTCAAAACCTTGACTGGCCAGGGAGATCATGTCCAATACAGCGTCTTCATCTGCGAGCTTAACGCCAAGGAATTACAAGTCGTGATTGGCCGTTTGTCCGAACTCATCAATCATCATGAAGACCAGATTATGGTTTTTGACATGGGCAGCACGGAAAGGGAATTGGATTTGTTTCTCTCGACCATCGGCCAGGACCTGAAAGTGGCCCAAAGAGTTCAAATTGTATAAGGCCCACCGTGCGAGTGATGGAGTGATCGTCGAATCGCGGGTGTCGTTCGAAGTGCCGGTACAGACTTTACTTACAAAGCCTGACCATCGAGTTTAGGCGTGCTCTTTGACAATATTCTGCTTGGTGCTCGCAAACGTTTCGATAAATTGCCGGTTTTTCTAGGTTTAGAAAGACGGCTCCTTCCCCGCATGAAAGTGCGGGGCCTCATTGAAGCGGAAGGCGGTCTGGATCGAGCTCAACCGAAACGTGGACCTTCCCCGCATGAAAGTGCGGGGCCTCATTGAAGCATCTGCTGGACCCGGTCCCAATCGAAGACCCGGGCCTTCCCCGCATGAAAGTGCGGGGCCTCATTGAAGCTCCCAGTGGGGCTTACGCGGATTGGCTTTCCGCCGCCCCTTCCCCGCATGAAAGTGCGGGGCCTCATTGAAGCCAACAACAAGTCCGCCTGCCTCTCGGTGATTTCGATGGCCTTCCCCGCATGAAAGTGCGGGGCCTCATTGAAGCGGTCTGATCGGAAAAGAGTTCACCCTTGAGGAGTCGGCCTTCCCCGCATGAAAGTGCGGGGCCTCATTGAAGCAACAAAATTCCCCGGTGGGGGGAGTCAAGCATTATCCCTTCCCCGCATGAAAGTGCGGGGCCTCATTGAAGCCTGATACGTAATGTCGGCACGAACGTTGGCCAGACAGACCTTCCCCGCATGAAAGTGCGGGGCCTCATTGAAGCAACCACCTGATCGGCGGCTCCGCCGAGAAGGTGGACCTTCCCCGCATGAAAGTGCGGGGCCTCATTGAAGCGTCAAAGCGAGAAAGGCCCGCTTGGTCCCATTCGTCGCCCTTCCCCGCATGAAAGTGCGGGGCCTCATTGAAGCCAGGAGACGCGCCCGCCGGAGCCGCCGAAGCCCGGAGCCCTTCCCCGCATGAAAGTGCGGGGCCTCATTGAAGCTCGGATTCCAGCATCCGGAT
>CBILQL010000739.1:0-2700 GCA_966238865.1 uncultured bacterium | reverse complement strand
TTTGCGACTACCTCGCGGCCGGGGGAACCGGATGCCTGGCAGGAGCCTCCTGCGCCGCCTGCCGCGGGCTCCGGACGCCCTGAGGCGCCGCGCTCAGGCGGTAGCTTTGGCGGTTCCGGTTCCCGCGCCCTTCAGGTCGCGGCCCAGGTCGTGGAACATCTCCACCTCGTGGCGGCCGAAGGACACCGGCTCCATCACCGGCAGGAACTTCTGCGCCAGGCCCTGGCGGTTGACGAAGGTGCCGCTCTTCTCGAAGGTGGTCAGCGTCGGCAGCGCCACGCCCACGTTGCCGTAGCGCAGCAGATCGCCGTCCGCGAAGTCCATGAGGATCACGTTGTCGGCCCGGTCCATGACCGCCTTGAACCCGGCGGGCATGGCGAAGCCGGGGATGTTGTGGACCACGAGCAGGGCCCCGATGCGGCCCTTGCCGGCGGCCAGCGCCTCGAGGGACTCGTCCGGATCGAGGCCGAGGATCTCCTTCATGCCGGCGCGGTTGGGATTCTTGTCGCCGCTGATGGTGAAGCCCGGGAACACCTCGTCGGCGCGGCCGGGGTTGGCGTAGCCGTGCACGGCGAGGCCCGGGAAGTGGGCCGCGAATTCCTTGGCGGCGGCGAAGGCCTCGTTGGAGTTCCAGGCCGAGATCAGGATGGCGGCGCCGGGCTTGCGGAGCAGCTCCAGGGCGGCCTTGCGCGCGTCGCGGTAGCCCGCGTCCTTGCCGTCCACCAGGGGCTTCATCAGCCGCTTCTCCTGCGCGTAGGGGAAGGACAGGCGGCCGTAGTCGCACATCCATTCCTTGTTCACCCGGTCGTTGCGGCGGGGCACGATGCGCTTGATCTGGCCCTTGGCGTTCATGTCGACGCGGGTGTTGAAGCCCACCGAGCAGTCGGCGCACACCGAGGGGCGCGAGTGCAGGTGCCAGACGCGGCTCTGGTACAGGAAGTCGGAGGAGACCAGGGCCCCCACCGGGCAGATGTCCACGGTGTTGAGCGACAGGGGGTTGTCGAGCACCTGGCCCGGGAACAGGCTGATCTCGCTGCGGTCGCCGCGGTAGATGACGCCCAGCTCGCCCGTGCCGCTCACCTCGTCGGTGAAGCGCACGCAGCGGGTGCACACGATGCAGCGGCTGCCCCAGTACTTGACGTGCGGGCCCATGGTGGCCTTGCTCTTGACCACTTTCTCCTCGTGGAAGCGCCCGTGGTCGCGGCCGTACTCGTAGCTGTAGTCCTGCAGCTTGCACTCCCCCGACTGGTCGCATTCGGGGCAGTCGAGCGGGTGGTTGATGAGCAGGAACTCCATCACGCTCTTGCGCGCCTCCTCCACGTCCTTGCCGGTGGTGGAGACCTCCATGCCCTCGGCCACGGGCTGGGCGCAGGCAACCACCGGGCGCGGCGCGCCCTTGAGGCCCACCATGCAGATGCGGCAGTTGCCGGCGATGCTGAGGTCCTTGTGGTAGCAGTAATGGGGGACGTCGATGCCGTTCTCGTGGCACGCGCGGATCACGGTCCATTCGGCCGGGACGGTGAACTCTTTCTCGTCGATCTTGATTTTGACTTCTTTGCCCATGAGATTCCCTGTGGTCCCGAATCGTTCGTTTTTTTGTTTTGCGTTTTACGTTTTTCGCTTCGGGCTTGTCGCAAGCTTGGCGCCCGGTTCCACCGGTGCCACGAAAAACGAAATACTAAAAACGAAAAACCTCCAGGGTTTCGATACCCCTAATCTTCATCAATCCATCCCCAGGCCGACATCCAAAGCGCTCGGCCCCATCCCGTGGGCCGCCAGCTTCTTGGCCGTCGGCGATATCTCGTCCCGGTAGGTGCGCTGGCGCTCCACCACCGCCTTGCCCTTGATGCGGGCCTCGAAGTCCTTGCGGAAGTGCTGGAGGTAGCTCTGCATGGGCATGGCCGCCGCGTCGGCGAGCACGCAGATGGTGCGGCCCCGCATGTTCTTGCACACGTCGCCGAGGAGCTCCACGTCCCCCTGGCGGCCCTCGCCCGCGTGGAAGCGGTGGGCCAGCTTCTCGAGCCAGCCGGTCCCCTCGCGGCAGGGCGTGCACTGGCCGCAGGACTCGTGGTGGTAGAAGCGCATGGTGTTGAAGATCGCAGACATCATGTCCACGTTCTGGTCCAGCACGGTGATGCCGCCGGACCCGAGCATGGATCCCAGCGAGGCCAGGCTCTCGTAGTCGAGGGTGCACTTGTCCACCATCTCGGCGGTCAGGATCGGCGCCGAGAGGCCGCCCGGGATCACCGCCTTGAGGGTGGACCCGTCCTTGAGGCCGCCGCCGTAGACGTCGATCATCTCGCGCATGGTGATGCCGAGGGGGACCTCGTACACGCCGGGCTTCCTGACCATGCCCGAGAGGCAGAAGATCTTGAAGCCGGGGCTCTTCTCGGTGCCCCATTGCTTGTGCCACGCCGCGCCGTGCTTGACGATGTGCACCACGGCGGAGATGGTCTCCACGTTGTTGACGATGGTCGGGCACTTGAACAGGCCCGACACCGCCGGGAAGGGCGGCTTGATCTTGGGATAGCCGCGGCCGCCCTCGATCGAGGACAGCATGCCGGTCTCCTCGCCGCAGATGTAGGCCCCGGCCCCGCGCACCACCGAGATGGTGAGGTCCTTGTCGGCCTTGCCGAAGATGCCCTTGCCCAGGAAGCCCTTGCGCTTCGCCTCCTGGACGGCCGCCTCCAGGCGCTCGTA
>CBILQL010000738.1:0-2702 GCA_966238865.1 uncultured bacterium | reverse complement strand
CGGATGCGTCCTGGAGCCAGTCCAGCTTGAGGGCCGTCAGCGCGAGGCGGCATGCCGCCTCCGAGGACAGCAGGATCTGGAGGAGATACCATTCGGGCACGGCGTCCGATCCGGCCTTGATGCCGGCCGGGGCCAGGGAGATGGACAGATTGACGGCGGCGTTCTCGGGCGCGGCCTTGAGCCGGTCCAGGGAGGCGGCGCGCAGGGGCGCCGCGGCGGCGGGCAGCACCGCGTGGAGGGAACGGACCCCGAGCCGCCTGCGCAGGGTCTCCAGGTGCTGGTCGCGCACCAGGGCGGAGGGGACGGACTGGAGCAGGCCCGCGCATTCCCTGAGCAGGGCGTCCTTCTCCTCGGGGCTCATGGCGTCCGGGGATTTTCCGGCGTCGCGGAGCAGGAAGCCGACGACGTCCTCGCCGGCGGCGAAGAGCGCGCGCACCTTCTCGCCGCCGTGCCGCTGGGCGTAGCTGTCGGGATCCTCCTCGGCGGGCAGGACCGGGACGCGGACCTCGATGCCGGCGTCCAGCAGGGGCTCCAGGCTGCGGCGCACGGCCTTCCGGCCGGGGGCGTCGCCGTCGAGGAACAGGTAGGCCTTGCGGGCGAAGCGGGCGAGGATGTGGACGTGCTCCCTGGTGAGGGCGGTGCCGGAGACGGCCACGGCGTTGCGGATGCCGGCCTGCCAGAGGGAGAGCAGGTCCATGTAGCCTTCGACCAGCACCACTTCGCCGGACTTGTCCATCTCGTTGCGGGCGAAGTTGAGGCCGTAGAGCACCTTGCTCTTGTGGTAGAACGGCGACTCGGGGGAGTTCACGTACTTGGCCGTCTGGACCTTGGCCCCGGGGTCGCCGGAGGGCAGCACGCGGCCGCCGAAGGCGATCACGTGGCCGGAGAGGTTCCAGATGGGGAAGATGAGGCGGCCGCCGAAGCGGTCGTAGGCCCGCCCGCCCTCGGTCATCCCCAGGATGCCGGCCTCCATCAGGGCCTCGCGCGGGACGTCCTTGGCGGCGGCGCGCCTGAGCAGCTTGTCCGGGGACTGGGGCGCCAGGCCGAGCTGGAAGTGGCGGCGCGCCTCGTCCGTGACGCCGCGGCCGGCGAGGTAGGCCAGCGTCTCGGGGCTGGCTTCGAGCTCCTCCTGGTACAGGCGGCAGGCCAACTGGTTGGCGGCCAGGGCCAGCGCGGCCTTGCCGCGATCGCCCTCGTCCCGGGAGGACGCGATGTGATCGGGGATGGCCACGCCGGCGCGCGCGGCCACCGACTTCAGCGCGTCGATGAAGTCCAGCTTCTCGTACTCCTGCACGAACTTGAGCACGTCGCCGCCGGCGCCGCAGGCGAAGCACTTGTAGATGCCCATTTGCGGCGTCACGTTCAGGCTCGGGCTCCTGTCGTGATGGAAGGGGCACAGGCCCAGGTAGCGCGCGCCCGCCCGCTTGAGCGGCACGTATTGTCCGATGATCTGGACGATGTCCGCGTTCTCCTTGACCAGGATGATAATGTCGCGAAGGGTGGAAGGCATTCAGGGGTCGGCCGAGTTTGTGGGTTAAACATACCCATCAGTACTATCACTCCGAAGGGAAAATCTTGGGAAATTTTAGAAACGGAATTTGACCAATCCCGGATTTTCAAGCGGAACTTGAAGCTCCTTGTGAAAGCCATTATCCGATTCCTTGACTTCGTTCTGCAACCGGTAAGTTTTCGGATTGATTGCGGCGCTGCTTGAGACTTCTTTGAGCTTCCGGAGCCGCCTGCGGCCCGGGGGCGGGGTTCCACCGAGGGCGGCGGGGTGGTTTGCTACCTTGCTGCGCGGAACCATGGTCGCTCCGCACCCGCTGCCCCCGTCAGTACCGGAATGCTCCGTTCCGGCGGAACCCGCCTTCCTGCCGCTGCTGATCGCCGGCATCCCGGGCGTTCCCGGTCTCAACGCCTTCCTCTGGTTCCGCCGCCTCTACCCGGGCAAGGTCTTCGGCATCGCGCCGCCCCATCTCCCCGGCCTCCTGGACCCGGCGGGCGGACTGGCCGAAGGCCTCGTGGCCGCCGATCCGGAGGACGCGCCGGGCCTTCTCCGCGTGTTCCGTGAGCTGGGCATCCGCGCCGTGCTGGACGCCTCGGGATGGTGCGCCCTCAAGCCCTGCGAGCATGACCGCGCCCTGGCCCGGCGGCTCAACGTGGACGCCGGCATGAACCTGATGGCGGCCGCGGCGCGCCACGGGGCCCGCCTGGTGCGGCTCTCGACCGACCTGGTGTTCGACGGCCGCCCGCGGCGGGAACGCGGGGCCCTGCGCCTGGGCGGCTACCGGGAGGACGACCCCGTCTCCCCCGTCACCGTATACGGCCGCCTCATGGCCGAGGCCGAGGACCTGATCCTGGCCGGCTGCCCGGAGGCGGCGGTGCTGCGCATCGCGCTGCCCATGGCCCCCTCCCTGAACGGCCATGCCGGCGCCGTCGACTGGATCGAGTCCCGCTTCCGCCAGGGCCGGCCCGCCTCCCTCTACTTCGACGAGGGGCGCAGCAGCCTCTACGTGCAGGATTTGCACCGCGCGGCGGCGGGCTTCCTCGCCTCCCCCCCCCCGGGGATCTTCCACCGCGGGGGGGCCAGGCCCCTGAGCCTCTACCAGACGGCACAGGCCGTCAACCGCCTGGGGGACTATCCCCCGGTGATGCTCATGGGCTGCCCGCGCGCCGCCGCCGGCCCCGTGCCGCCCCGCGCC
>CBILQL010000737.1:0-2704 GCA_966238865.1 uncultured bacterium | reverse complement strand
GGCCTCGCGCACGTTGAGGAAGCCGGTGCTGTTCCATTCCTGCTTGCGGAAGAAGAGGGGGAAGCCCTTCTCGACTTCCAGCTGGGCGATGTAGGGATCGAGGCCCGACCAGGCGTCCACCGATCCCTTCTCCAGGGCGGTCTTCCCGTCCGGGTTCTGGAGCGGGACCAGCTCGATGTCCTTCTCCGAGAGGCCGACGCTGGCCAGGGAGCGGAGCAGGAAGACGTGGGGATCAGTGCCGCGGGTCACGGCCACCTTCTTCCCCTTGAGGTCGGCCGGGGACTTGATGGCCGAGCCCGGCGAGGTGACGAGGGAGGTCCATTCCGGCTTGCCGTAGATGTAGACGCCCTTGATGGGGTTGCCGTTGGCCCTGCCGATGAGGGCGGCCAGGCCCGCGGTGGATCCGACGTCGACGGCGCCCCCGCGCAGGTATTCCAGGGCCTTGTTGCTGCCCAGGCTCTGCACCCATTCGACAGCGACGCCGTCCGGCTTGAACTCCTCCTCCAGGAGGCCCTGCTTCTTGATGACCAGGCTGAGGGGATTGTAATAGGCCCAGTCCAGCTTGAGGACCTTCGGCGCGGGCGCGGCCTGGACGGCCGTGAATGCCGAGGCCAGGAGGGCGAGCGGCAGGACGCCGCGGGCGGCGCCTTTCAGGATGGTGCGGATCATGGGTATTCCTTTCATGGCGGTTGCGTTCCGGTTTCCTTCAGCGGGCGCCCCGGTCAGACCAGGCGGCGCTTCTCCCGGCGATCGATTTGCACGATGCGCGCATCCTGCACGATGATTTCCACCGAGCCGAACCGCAATCCCCGCAAGGCGTCGAGGATGGCCTGGATCTCGCGCGGCTGGCCTCCGCCGGTTTTGGCCGGGTCGGCAGGTATCGGGGAAAAGTCGATGGCCTTGCTCATATTGTCTTCTCTATGGATTTGACAGTCTTGGGATACAGGGTAACGCCCGAGTGGACAGCCGCGAACCGGGCCAGGCTCCTGCCGAGATCCAGCAGCCGGACCTGCAGCGCCGGATCCGCGGCCTGTCCGTCGGGGGTGAAGGCCTTGCCCGATTCCGCGACCGAGACATCCTGGGGCAGGACCCAGGCCTTGAGCGCCCGGGCCACGGCCCGCAGCCCGATCAGGGCCCCGTTGGCCCCCTGCCTGCTTCCGGCCACGGCCACCAGTCCCAGGAGCTTGCCCTGGAAGTCGGCGATCTCGAAGTGGTCCAGGGCGTTCTTGAGCACGCCGCTGAAGCTGCCGTGGTATTCCGGGGTCGCCAGCAGGATGCCATGGGCGGCCCGGACCTCCTCGCGCAGCCGCGCGAAGCCGCGGCCCTTCCGCTCCGGTTCCTTCTCCCCGGCGCAGAAGGCGAGCTCGTAGGCGGACAGGTCGGCGACGCGCACGGAGGCGCCGGCCTCCTCGGCCCCGGACAGGACGATGCGCAGCGCCTTGAGCGTGCTTCCCGCGCGCAGGCTCCCGGAGATGGCGAGCACGCGCGCCGGATCGGGAGAGACATCAACCGGCATATGTCAACCTCTTTTCTTCCCGGACGGGATGGGTTTCCAGGGATGCATCGGCGGGCGTCCGCGTCGCGGGCCCCTCCCCCAGGATGCGGGACAGGATGCGGGACTTGAGCGCCGCGAATCCGGCGGCTCCGCGGTCGCGGGGCCGCGGCAGGTCCACGGCGATCTCGAGGGAGATGCGCCCCTCCTCCAGCACCAGTACGCGGTCGGCCAGCACCAGGGCCTCCTCCACCTCGTGGGTGATGAGCACGGCGGTGAACCTCCGCTCGCGCCAGAGACGCTGGATCAGGTCCTGCATCCCGATGCGCGTCAGGGCGTCGAGCGATCCCAGGGGTTCGTCCAAGAGGAGCAGGTCCGGGGAGCTGGCCAGGGCACGGGCCAGGGCCACGCGCTGGAGCTGGCCGCCGGAGAGCACGCCGGGCCAGTCCTTGGCCCGGTCCGCGAGGCCCACCTGGGCCAGCAGGGCTTCGGCGCGCCCGCGCGCGTCCTGCGAAGCCTTGAGGCCCAGGGCCACGTTGTCGGCCACGGTCTTCCAGGGCAGGATGCGGGCCTCCTGGAACATCACCCGCGCCTCGCGGTTGAGGCCGTCCAGGGGCTTCCGGCGGATATGGATCCCGCCCTCGCTCGGACGGTCGAGCCCGGCAACGAGGCGCAGCAAAGTGCTTTTCCCGCAGCCGCTCTTGCCCACCAGCGCGACGAACTCGCCTTCGCCCACCTCCAGGTCCAGGCCGTCGAGCACCCGCTTCGCGCCGAAGCGCTTGCCCAGGGAGCGGACGGATACGTGCGGCCGGCGCGGCAGCGCCGCCGGATCGGCCGCGGCCGGAATCAATGCGTCGTCTGCCATCTCAGCAATCCCCTTTCCAGGCCCTTGGCCATGCTGTCCGCCAGCTTGCCCAGCAGGGCGTACGTCAGGATGCCCATCACCACCACGTCGGTCTGCATGAACTCGCGGGCGTTCATGGTGATGTACCCGATGCCGTTGGTGGCGGCGATGGTCTCGGCCACGATCAAGGTCAGCCACATGAAGCCCAGGGAATAGCGCACGCCCACGAGCACCGAGGGCAGCGCGCCGGGCAGCACCACCTGGCGGAACAGGGCCCAGCGGCCCAGCCCGTAGATCTGCGCCATCTCCTTCAGCTTGCCGTCCACCGAGCGCACCTTGGCCCGTGAAGCCTGGCGCGAGATGTCCCG
>CBILQL010000736.1:0-2706 GCA_966238865.1 uncultured bacterium | reverse complement strand
GCTATCCAAGGCCCCGCGCTAGTGCGCGTGGGCCTGGGTGTTGATCTCCTCTCAGCTCCCGGTGGAGAAGACGCGGAACTCCGAGAAGTTGGCGTTCTCGTCCTCGACCAGCTGGATGCGGCTGTTGTGGGTCCTCTCCCAGTACTTGAGGATGCTGCCCCGGTTCTCGACCACGTGGCCGATCATCTCCGGATGCAGGGCCATGGTGAGGTTCTTCTCGCCCTTCTTGGCCCGGTAGCGGCGCAGCCAGCGGTCGATGGAGCCCGCCACGCTCTCCTTCGTCGGGATGTAGCCCTCGCCCTTGCAGGTGGGGCACTGGTTGCTGCGCTCGGCCACCGCGTTGGGGCGCACCCGCTTGCGGGTGATCTCCATGAGGCCGAACTGGGACAGGTTGGAGAAGGAGACCGGGGCCTTGTCCATGCGGATGGCCTTCTTGAACTCCTTGACCAGGTTGTCCCTGTCCTCCTCCTCGTCCATGTCGATGAAGTCCACCACGATGAGGCCGCCCAGGTCGCGCAGGCGCATCTGCTTGGCCACCTCCCAGGCGGCGTCGATGTTGGTCTCCAGGATGTTCTTGCCCTGGTCGCGGCCGCGCACCTTCCCGCCCGTGTTGACGTCGATGGCGGTGAGGGCCTCGGCGCTGTCGATGATGAGGTAGCCGCCGCGCTTGAGCTGCACCCGGCGGGAGAAGGTCTTCTCCAGCTCCTCCTCGATGCCGAAGTGGTCGAACAGCGACAGGTCGCCCTCGTACAGCTTCACCTTCTCGGTCGCGCCCGCGGAGAGCACGCTCAGGTAGGAGACGACGTTCTGGTATTCCGCCTTGTCGTCGATCCAGACCGCGTCGACGTCCTCGGAGAAGTAGTCGCGCAGGGTGGTCTCGCTGGAATCGCTCTCCTGGTGCACCAGGGAGGGGGCCTGGACCTGCTTCTCGGTCTCCTTGCAGGCCTCCCACTTGGCCTCGAGCAGCTTCATCTGCTTGGCGAACTCGGTCTCGCTCTCGTTGAGGCCGATGGTGCGCACGATGTAGCCGCAATCCGGCGACTTGAGGTCGCGGACCATCTTCTTGAGGGCCCGCCGCTGCTGGGGATCCCGGCTCTTCTTGCTGACCCCGATGAAGTCGGTGCCGGGCATGCACACCAGGAAGCGCCCCGCGAAGGAGAGATGGGCGGTGAGGCGCGGGCCCTTGGTGCTGATGGGCTCCTTGGTCACCTGCACGAGGATCTCCTGCCCCTGCCGGAGCAGCTGGTCGATGGTCTTGCCCTCGTCCTTGTTCGGCGCCGGCCTCGCCCCGTCGTCGTCGTCGTCGTATTCCTCCAGGTTGGGCCTCCCCGCCACGTCCTCGACGTGGAGGAAGCCGGCCTTCTCCAGGCCGATGTCGACGAAGGCGGCCTGAAGGCCCGGAAGCACGGCGTTGACCACGCCCTTGTAGATGTTGCCGACCAGGCGGCTGGTCTCGGGGCGCTCGTAGACGATTTCGGAGATGCGGCCGTCCTCGAGGATGGCGATGCGCTTCTCGTACGGCCTGACGTTGATGAGGATTTCGCGCTTGGAGCGCATCGGGCGGTTTATCGGGTTCGAAGAGATCCTTCCGCCCCTCTTGATGGCTTTTTCCATTGGCTCCACTGATGTGATGTTGTTTGAAGTCGGTTGGTTGTAGATTCGAAGCTCTTGTGTGGTAGGGCCGATAACCCCGGGTTTAAGCAAAAAAAGCAGCGACCGGGCCTGCAAAAGGTCCAGCCCCTCCGGATTTCCGGAAATAGGGTCTAAAGATAAATATACTAGGGGCTTGCATGCGGATCGCTCATGCAAATTGTTCAAAAAAGGGCAAAAAATACCACAAAATAGGACCCGAGGAGAGCCGCCGGGCGGACGGCTCCCTGCTCCGGGAACCATTCGGAATGGTGCTGGAGCAGCCTGGATCCGGGGCTATATTTCCGCGACATGAAGCGACGCCCCTCCGCCTGCCTGGCCCTCGTCCTGGCCGGCATCCTGTCCGTCCTCCCTGCCCATTCCCAGGACCGGTCGCCCCCTCCCGCCGTCGCACCGCAGCGCGACACCGTCCAAGTCCATGAACGCGTGCAGAACGCCCCCCGTCGAACCAGGATGCAGGAGCTCGGCCTCCCCGCCCTGGCCGGGAAACGCGATCATTTCGGGAGGATGCAGAAGGGCGGATTCGCCTTGCTGATGGGCGGAATCGGCCTGGCTGCTTGCGGCGTGACGCTCATGGTTATCGGCTTCAACGAGAACGCGCAGGCCGTGGATGAGTGGAGAAACAGTCCCGCTTACTACCGGGAAGACGCTCCAAACTGATGGCGGGGACCTCATAGTACCGGGGTTCTTCGCCGCCGGCATCTCGCCGGTCCTCATCGTCCCCGGCATCATCCTCAACCGGAGGGGGAACACCAACCGCCTCAGGTACGAACGGGAACTGAACTCCCGGGAGGAGCATGGCTTCCGCTTCGATGCGGGCCTCAACTCCCTCCGGCTGTCCTACATCTTCTGAGCACCCCCGGACGGGTTCGCATCCGGGTTTCCATGTCTCCCGATGCCGCTTCCTCCCCCAGAGTCACTCCCACCTCCGAAGCCGCCTCCTCCCCCGGAGTTCCCTCCTCCCCTGAAGTCGCCCGAAGGGCGCGGCTTTAAAGAACTCTTCCCTCGTCTCTTCTCTTCTCTTCTCGTCAAATGACCCCCGCCTGTCCCTCGGCC
>CBILQL010000735.1:0-2710 GCA_966238865.1 uncultured bacterium | reverse complement strand
GGTGAGCACCGGGCAGGGCAGGCCCCATTGCCGCGAGGTGGCCACCTCGGAATCCCAATAGGCGCCCGTGACCAGGCGGACGGTGATGGGCGCCCCGCGCGACTTCGCCAGGGACAGCAGGCGGTCCACGTCCCGCGCCGCGTCCACCAGGTAGGCCTGCACCACGATGCCGAGATGCGGCCATCCCTTCAGCTCGGGATGGGCGAGCAGCTCCTCGAAGAGGCCGTAGGTGATGCCGTGCAGCTGGGTGCTTTCCAGGTCCACGTTGAGGAAGACGTTCCTGCGGCGCGCCAGCAGGAAGAGCGGCAGCACCTTCTCCTTGAGGCGGGCCACGCAGCCGGCCGTGTCCACCGGATCCAGCCGGCAGTCGAGGGCGGAGAGCTTGAGGGAGACGTTTGCCAGCGGGATGGGGCCCAGGTGGTTGTTCCCGAGCACCGGGTCCGGCTTCCAGTCCGCGGTCTCCGCGGCCAGGTTCTCGACCAGGTCGCGGTAGCGATCCAGGTAGGCCCGCCCCTCGTCCTCGGTCAGGGTGGCCTCGCCCAGGAGATCTGCGGTGAAGCCGATGCCCTGGGCATGCAGCTTGCGCAGCTCGGGGACGGCCTCGGCGGCGTCGCGCCCGAGGATGAAGTTCTCCGCCATCTTCTCCACGTTGCGCTTGATCACCTCCACGGCCACCATGCCGGTGAGCCCGCCGGAGGCGGCCTTGAGGGCCATCGAGAGCACCGTCGGCAGCTCGCGCCCGGGGCGGATGAGGTAGTCCTTGAGGTGCTGGAAGATCTGCCGGCGGCTCTTGAGCACCGGGAGCACGTCCACCAGGCGGAACATGTCCACGCGGAAGGACGGATCCTGCATGGCCCATTCCAGGATCTTGCCCTGCCAGAAATCCTTGTTGAAGACGCCCGGCACCTCGCCGCGCATCTCCTTCCAGAGCTCCTGCCCCAGGCGCAGCACGACTTCGTCGGGAATGCGGGAATCGGGTCCTTGCGGGGCCATTGATATAGAGGTCCTCCCCTACAGTTATACCAAACTACATCTTCGCGAGTCCAAGCCGGAATAGGGTTCGACGGATGCGGATTGCGGATGGCCGGCGGGGGGGCGCTGTGCGCCGGTTGCGATTAGGCGGAGGCGACGTCGCGGGCCGCCCCGGCCACCGCGTCGGCGGCGGCCTCGATGTCGGCGTCCGCGTTCCCGAGGCCCAGGGACAGCCGGAGCGAGGATGCCGCCGCCTCCCTGCCCTTGCCCATGGCCAGCACCACGTGGGAATGCCGGGTCGCTCCCGAGGCGCAGGCCGAGCCCGCCGACACCGCGATGCCGCGCATGTCCAGGGCCATCACCATCAGGTCTGACGGGCATCCCGGAAGCGTGACATGGGACGTGTTGGGCAGCCGCTCGGCGGAGGCGCCGTTCACGACCAGATCCGGCAGGCGGGCCCGCAGGGCCGCCTCCAGGGCGTCGCGCAGCCGTCCCAGGCGGAGGCGCTCCGCCTCCCCGTCGCGCAGCCAGACTTCGGCCGCCTTGCCGAAGCCGACGATGCCGGGCAGATTCTCGGTGCCTCCGCGCAAGCCCCGCTCATGGGGGCCGCCGTGGAGGAGCGCGGCCAGGGGAGCTCCCTTGCGCGCCCACAGGGCGCCCGCGCCCTTGGGCCCGTTGATCTTGTGGGCGGATACCGACAGGTAGTCCGCGTTCCAGGCCTCGGGCCGCAGCGCGGCCACCTTGCCCAGGGCCTGCACGGCGTCGACGTGGAAGGCGATGCCGCGGGCCCGGGCCAGGGCTCCGATGGCGGCCACCGGCTGCACCGTGCCCACCTCGTTGTTGGCGGCCATCACCGAGACGAGGGCGGTGTCCGGCCCCAGCGCCGCCTCCACCGCCGCCGGGTCCACCACGCCGTCGGGGCCGGGATCCACCCGGGCGACCCGCCACCCTGAGGCCTCCAGCGCCTTGGCGGCTTCCAGGACGGAGCTGTGCTCGAACGAGGTGGTCACCAGGCCGCGCCGCGCCGGCGCGCCGGCGGCCGCCGCCGCTGCCGCATACCCCAGCAGGGCCAGGCTGTTGGCCTCGGTGCCCCCGCTCGTGAAGACGATCTCCCGCGGGGAGGCGCGGAGGAGGCGCGCCAGGCTCTCCCGGGCGTCCTCGAGGGCGCTGCGCGCCGCGCGTCCGGCGGCGTGCAGGCTGGAGGGATTGCCCACCAGGCCCCCCGGGGCCATGGCCTCGGCCATGGCCCTCGCGACCTCCGGATGCACCGGGGTGGTGGCGTTGTGGTCCAGGTAGATCAGGGCCGCCCCCTCCCGGTCATTTCCGCCCGATGCGGGCGATGACGAATTCAGCGCCCAGGTTGGGACGGCCCAATCCGAGCAGCAGGCGGGAGACGAGGGCGCTCCCGGAGTAGCGGATCTCCTCGATGCGGATGGACTCCTGGCGGCACAGGATGCGGAAATCGTCCAGGCTGAAGAGGTGGATATTGGGGGTATCGTTCCAATTGTAGGGCAGGGCCTCGGAAACGGGCATCACGCCCGTGGTGAGGAGGGAAAGCCGGTTGCCGGCGTAGGCGAAGTTGGGTAAGGCGACGATGCCCTTGCGCGCCACGCGCAGCATCTCGTTCAGCACCAATTGCGGCTTCTTCACTTCCTGCAAGGTGCGGTTCAGCACCGCGTAATCGAACGCGTCGTCCCCGATCAGCGAGAGGCCCATGTCCGCGTCGGTTTGCAGGACC
>CBILQL010000734.1:0-2711 GCA_966238865.1 uncultured bacterium | reverse complement strand
GGGGGAGCCCCGGCGGGCCCTGCTGGAGCAGGCCCGGGATTGGCGCGCCCAGTCCGTCTTCCTCGGCTCGCGGGGCCTGAACAGCGTGGAACGGTTCTTCATCGGCAGCGTCTCCTCCGGCATCGCCATGCAAGCGCCCTGTTCCGTGGAGGTCGTCAAGGCGAAGAGGAAACGGAAGTCCTGAACCCGCCCGGGGAGGCGCTCCCGGGCCGACCGTTCCCTCACGCCGGCCGGAGCCCGGCGGGATCCGAGACGGGCTCGGTGGAGCCATGTTCGGCATCGAATCGCCGGCGCCCGGCCATGTAAAGGCTGGATACGAGGATGCCCAGGAGCAGGTACATCAGGACGGCCGCGAACACGGCTTGATCGGTCTTGGCGCTGCCATGGGCAGCGACGAGCGCGACGCCGGGATGCCGCATCGCGGTGGCGAAGGCGAGCACGGTGCGATCCTCCGGCTTCAATCCGCCGAGCAGGTCCCCGACCAGGAATCCCAGCAGGGCGAATCCCCCCAAGGCGGCCAAGGTCGAGGGACCGACCAAAGTGAAGACGGACTCGCGCAGATCGAACAGGACTAGGACCAGGCTGAGGAACAGGAGCCCCATCGCCAGGGAGGGCAGCAGGCCGGCCAGGCGCTTCGCGAACGACGGCATCCCGCCGCGGGCCGCCAATCCCAGGCCCAGGGGCAGGATCACGCTGGTCAGGACCACGGGCACGATATCCATCGGCGACCTGCGCGACTCCACCGCGTACACCTCCGAGAAGACCGCCACCGCCAGGGGGATCACGAGGATCGAGAGCGCGGCGCTGAGGACCAGCAGGCTGACGGTATACTCGGGCTTGCCGCCGGCCTTCATGACCCGCAGGGGGAGGAACGGGGGGATGGGGGAGACGGACAGCGCGATCAGGGCCAGTTCCACGGCCGGATGGAGATCGAGGATCAAGGTGGCCGAGACCGCGAAGGCCGGCATGATCACGGCCATGGACAGGAAGGAGACCAGGAGGGACCGGGGGTAGCGGAGGAGGTACAGGGCGTCCCGGTGGGACGCCTTGAGGCCGATGGAGAACACCGTGAGGAACAGGCTGAGCTGGAATACCGCGTGGACCCAATCGTTCCATCCCATGGCCGATCTCCCGCTACCCGGACAGGGCCCAGGATTCGGTCCTCAGCATCAGCTCGAACCGTTCCTCGAGGCCCAGCTCGTTCCCGGGGCCGAAGAGCTCGAGGGCCACCGACCGGATGGTCCCGCCGGTGAAGGGGAATTCCTGCCTGCCGTGCCTCCGCGGATAGGTGTCGCACACGGGGGAGATCTTGTCCACCCCCACGTCGTAGGATTCGAACCCGAAGCGGGCCCGCACCTGCCTGCCGATGCGGCCCTCCCCGCAGGCCGTCCCGTTGATGAAGAGCCGGACCTGGGCGGGCCCCCCGGGCTCCGCGCCCTCCACGGCGAACAGGGCCCTGAGGTCCGCGTCCCCGGCCGGGACGGGCAGCTCCGAGACGATCTCGTAGCGTTCCGTGTCGAACCAATTGTAGTGGTAGACGAGCCGGCGGTCCCGGATGAAAAGGGACCATCCCGCGGTCTTGCCGCCCAGGCAGACGAGGACGCCTTCCGCGCCGGCCTCCTCTATCGAGGCCTCCACGTGGATGCAGTGGTTGACGTTGTTGGTCTTGGGGCCGGCGCCCTCGGGCAGCCGCACCATCCCGGAAGGCAGGACAATCCTGTCCCGGCCGGTGAAATAGCCGGGACGCAGGGTGACGTCCATGCGCTCGGCCATGCGGTCGTCGAGGGGCAGGACATGGTGCCGCGCCGCCTCGGCCATGAACAGGTCCTGCAGCTCCCGGAGCTTTTCCGGGTGCTTTCCGGACAGGTCCTCGCCCTGGCTGAAGTCCTCGGCGACATGGTACAGCTCCCATCGCCCCGCCGTCGGGGAGGTTTCGCGGGCTTTCCACGGGAGCCGGGCATGCCGGAAGCTGGCCATCCACCCGCCGGAATAGATGGCCCGGTGCCCGATCATCTCGAAATACTGCACCTGCTTCCGGCCGGGCGACGACCCACCCCCTTCGGGGAACGTGTAGGCCATGCTGACGCCCTCGACCGGCTTCTGGGCGACGCCGTTCACGACCGCCGGCTGGGCGATGCCCACGACTTCGAGCAAGGTGGGGAAGATGTCGATGACGTGGTGGAACTGGAAGCGCAGGCCGCCGTGATCGGGGATGCGGCCCGGCCAGGATACGATGAGGCCGTTGCGGGTGCCCCCGAAATGGGAGGCCACCTGCTTGGTCCACTGGAACGGCGTGTCGCCGGCCCAGGCCCAGCCCACGGGGTAATGGGGCGTGGTGTGGGGAAGGCCGATCTCCTCGATGCGCGGCAGGACCTGCCGGATATCGGGCATGACGCCCGTCAGGGGCATCATCTCGTTGAGGGTCCCGCTCAGGCCGCCCTCGGCGCTGGAGCCGTTGTCCCCAAGAATGTACAGCACCAGCGTGTTCTCCAACTCGCCCATCCCTTCCAGGGCGTCCACCAGCCTGTCCACCTCGTGCTCCGTATGCTCGAGGTAGTCCGCGAAGTTCTCGGCGAAGCGGGCGGCGAGCCGCCGTTCGTCGGGGGACAGGGAATCCCACGCGGGAATTTCCGCCGGGCGTTCCGTGAGCTTGGTGCCCTCGGGAACCACGCCCATCTCGAGCTGCCGCCGTAAGACCTGCTTCCGGTACT
>CBILQL010000733.1:0-2711 GCA_966238865.1 uncultured bacterium | reverse complement strand
GGGCTTCGAGCCAGAACACCCAGGCCCCGTTGCCGCTGGGGCCAAGGGAGCGGATCCTCTCGGCGGCCGCCTGGCGGAAGCCGGGCTCCTCCAGGCCGATCCCCGATCCGAACCAATGCGTAACCTTCCGGTTACGCCCGTAGAAGCACCCGCCGCGGATCAGGTGGTAGGAGCCCTCCGCGGGCGCCAGGTTCTCCACCACGGCGCCCACCCAGTTCTTGGGATCCCAATGCTTGCCGAAGCTCACCGGCAGGCGGGAGGCGCCGGCCTCCCGGGCCGGGGAAGCCGCGGACGGATCGGCCTGCAGGGAGGCGAGGAGAATCAGGTCCCGGCGCCCGCCCCTCGCGAACACGTCGAGGGCGTAGGCGGCCACGAAGTTGTGCGGCAGCAGGGTCGGGAAGAACCTCTCCCCCAGGCTCAGGAAACCGGGCACCAGCGGCAGCGGAACCTGCGCCCGCAGGGTCACGTCCACGCCGCCGGAATATTCCTCCCGGCCGGTCATGGGCGAGGTGCCCACCACCAGCACCGAGAGGGATTTGAGCTCCCCGTGGGGTCCGGCGGGCGAGAACCACGCGTCGGGCACGCCCAGGTAGAAGACCTGGTGATCGCGGCCGGCGGGCTGGGCGCGCAGCTCCCAGTCCTTTCCGGCGTAGCCTTCGGCGGAACCGGAGACGATGCGCAGCGGGAACATCTCCTGGGCGAAACCGCCCCCGGCGGAGACGGAGACGACCATGGCGGTGGCCATGTCCAGGCGGGAGGGCGGCGCGTCGATCCGGCGGCCCTCGGGATCCTCGAGGGTCAGGGGCAGGAGGACGTTGCGGGAATCCAGGGTGACCTGGTAGGTCATGCGCTTCCGGGGTCTCCTCTCGCCGGGCGTCCGCTTCGGGCGCCTGGCGCTGTGAGGAAAATAGCTAAAACACCGAAAGCGGCTACACGTCACGGCCGGGATTCGGTGTTCCGCGCGGTGCCGCTTCAAAAAATCCCCAAACTTGAAGTGGCCAATTCCTTCCGTTTGGAGGGATCGGAATTCGCGGGCTGTCGCAAGCCGGCGCGCATCGGCGCAGGTCAGCGCACGGTCGCTTCCACGGCCAGGTAGGCGCCTTCGCGCGCGGACTGCCGGGCCGAGCCGTCCGGACCCGGATCGAAATCCTCGGGCAGGGCGATGGGCCGCAGGCCGGCGACCTCGCGTCCCGCCGCCGAGACCGCCTCCGTCACGCCCGCATGGAATCGCGCCGCCGCGATGCCGCCGAAATTGGTGACCGCGAAGACCCGCCCTCCGGGCGCGAGGCGTCCGGCGCATTTGCCGAGCAGCCGGAAATAGTCCTTCTCGAACGCGAAGGTCTTGGATTCCCCGCGCGAGGACTTGGCGCGCGAGAAGCTGGGCGGATCCAGGATCACGGCGTCGAAGGCGCGGCCCTTGCGCGCGGCCCAGTCCAGGTACTCCTCGCTGTCCATGCGCGTGAATCGCGCCCGCTCCGCGGGCAGGGCCGAGAGGCGGAAATTCTCCCGCCCCCAGTCCAGGTAGCGCGCCGAGACGTCCACGTTGACCGCCTCGCGGGCGCCCCCGGCGGCGGCGGCTGCGCCCAGGGAGCAGGAGTAGCTGAAGAGGTTGAGCACGGAGGCGCCGCCGCAGGTCGCGAGGAGCGCCTCCCGTAACGGGCGCGTGTCCAGGAACAGGCCCACGTTGCGGGGATGGCGCAGGTGGATGGCGAAGCGCAGCGGCCCCTCCGCCGCCGTCACGGTCTCGGGCACGGTCCCGAAAAGCTCCCCGCCCGCGTCCCGCCCGCTCTCGTCCGGCGAGACCCGGTCCTTGAGCGCCGCGCTCGCGGCCCCGGTCACCCGCCGCAGGGCTTCGGCCAGCCCGCGGTAGCGCTCCGCCAGGCCGGCCTCGTAGGCGTAGACGACCAGGTGGCCGGCGAAGCAGTCCACGGCCAGCCCCGGGGTCCCGGAGGCCGCGCCGTTGAGGAGCCGGAAGGCGTCGGTCCGCTCCCGGAGGCGCGCGCGCCGATTCCACGCGTTTTGCAACAATTCTTCGATGGGTGCAGCCATGGAATGGGCCGGAAAAATATAAATTTGCAGGCGGCGTTCTTTGTTCCATCGCCGGGCTCCAGGAATCCTTCCCGGCCCGGCGGCTGCTTATTTGGAGGGGTTTTTGAAGGCCACGACCGTAGACGAGAAGACCAGGAGTTCTTCCAACTTTTTCAACAACAAGGGACGCTGCCAGGATGATTGCCTCATCATCATCTTCGGGGGATCCGGCGACCTGGCGCGCCGCAAGCTCTTCCCCGCCCTCGGCAACCTGATGTTCAAGCGGCTGCTGCCGGAGAAGTTCAAGATCATCGCCGTGGGCCGCAAGCCCATGGACAACGGCCAGCTCCTGTCCATGGGCAAGTACCCGGACAGCTTCGCCGGGCATTTCATGTACCTCCAGACCGACTACAGCGAGGAGGGCATCCGCAAGCTCAAGGACGCCTGCGACAAGGTCTGCAAGGAGACCGGCATCCCGCCCAACTACCTGTTCTACCTGGCCATCCCCCCGGACGGCTACACGGTGGTGGCCTCGGCCCTCAAGAAGGGCGGCATGGTGCACACCCCGCCGAACCGCAACTGGAGCCGCCTCGTGGTCGAGAAGCCCTACGGCCACGACATCGAGAGCGCCACCGCCCTGAACGAGGCCCTGCTCTCCTGCTTCGTCGAGAAGCAGATCTACC
>CBILQL010000732.1:0-2712 GCA_966238865.1 uncultured bacterium | reverse complement strand
CCCGGCGATCGGCGTGGGCTGCGGCGGCATTGGTTTTTTGGCGGCATGCGCCGGCAAGCCCCGGACGGGCTTCGGGGCCGGCGAGCAGGGGAGATTGGATATCCTGACCGCCTATACCCTGGCGCTATCGAAGCGGGACTTCAGGACGGCCGCGGACCTGCTCGCCCCCGCGGACCGGGAAAAGCTGCTGGGATCGGACGGCCAGGTGAAGGAGGAATTCCGGGATCGCCTGCGCGCCATGCGCCTGAGCACACTCTCGTCCAACCCGCTGGTCACCCTCGAGAGCGGCCGCATCCGGGGGATCTTCGACCTGCTGCCGGTCCTGGAGCAGGGGGAGCCGGCGCCGGTCGTCGCGGATGCGCCGCCGGAGACGCCTCCCATCGCCCTTGAAGAGGAGCCGGGGAGGGAGGAGCTCCGGTCCGCGGCCGCGGCCTTCGCCCGATCGGTGCGCGAGCGAGCGCTTCTGATGGCGATCGGCATGCTGGCGCCCGGAGAGCGAGCGGTCTTCCTGCGCGAAGACGGCCGGGTGAAGGAGGGGATGCGGCGGAGGCTGGCGGCCGTCGACACCGCGGCCTGGGGCGCCCTGGCCTTGGAGGACGGAAAGCTGACCGGCGTGGTGCTCATCATCCCGTCCATCCCGCCTGCAGCCCGGCCATCCGCCATCCACTGAAGGAGAGGCGCGTCCATCCGCAGAAGGAGAGGCGCGGCGGATCCGCGGATCCCCAGTCATCCATGGGGCTCCCCGTCCGTGCCGACCATCCTGCCGTACTGGGAAAGGATGTCATGCAGCCTCACGAGCCCGGCTACCCGGCCGGCATCGTCCAGGATCGGCAGCTGCGGCGGACCGGAAGCCAGGAATTCGGTGAGCGCTTCGCGGAGATCCATGGAGGCTTCCAGGGCGAAGGGCTCGTCTATGACCTCCCGGACTGTGCGCCCGCCTTTCTCCAGTTATTCGGACAGGCCGTGGTGCAGGGTCTGCGCGGGCATCATCCCGATCAGCGTGCCGCCCGTGTCGGCCACGGGATAGATCTCCTGGGCCAGGTCCGGGATGGTCGCCAGGGCATCCGCCAGCTTCAAGTCCGCCTGGAGGACGTCCGGCTCCTTTCCCTGGCGCGGCAGGACGGACGACAGGGGCGCTCCCCGGAAAACGTCCTTGCGCAGGGACGTTTCGTGGACCGGGGTCGAGAACTTGTTCAGGCGCTGGCTGCGGTACAGGGACCAGCGGCGCGATAGGGCGAGGTGCACCGTGGTCGCGATCAGGAGCGGCGGGAGCTGGCCGTAGTTCCCGGTGATTTCGCAAACCATGATGAGCCCGGCGAGCGGGGCCTTCGCGGCTCCCGCGAAAAATGCGCCCATGCCGACCAGCACATAGGATCCGGGATTCGAAACCCATCCGGGCTCGAGGCCCTGCAGGCCGCCCCCTATCTGGGCCATGGGCCCTTCCTGCCCTGCGCTGCCGCCGGTCCCCAGGGTCACCACGGAGGCCAGGAACTTCACGGCCGCGACCCGGAGGGGGATGCGGCCGGCCTTGTTATGGTAGGCGTCGATGAGGGCGCCGGTGCCCGCCCCGTCGGCGTCCGGCGCAATGCTGTAGACGAGGATGCCCGCCAGGAGGCCCCCGGCGGCGGGCACCAGGAAGAAGAGCCGGGCCGTCAGCAGGTTGGGATGGCTGGAATTGACGGTATTCCGGGCGCGTAGGCGCGCGACGGCTCCGGGATCGGCGTCAGGCCGGGATCTTCCGGTTCGGGAGCGCGGCCGGCCTCGTCTCCGCCTGCCCGGCGCCGACGGTATTCAGCTCGGCGCGGAAGCGCGGCAAACTCTCGGGGAAGTTCTCCCGGATGAAGGCCACCATGGCCTCCCGCAGGAGGCAGCGGAGATCCCAGGCGTTGCCGGCCGAGGCCGCGCTGACCAGCAGGCGGAGCTGCAGGACATGCTCGCGGCAATCCGTGACCTGCACTCCGCAGACCTTGCCGTCCCAGAGCGGCGTGGTCCGGACAAGGCGCTCCAGCTCCTGCCGGATCCGGTCCACGGGGACCCCGTAGTCGGTATAGAGGAACACCGTGCCCAGGATATCCGAGGAGCTGCGCGTCCAATTCTGGAAGGGCTTCTCGATGAAGTAGGTGATGGGCAACACCAGGCGGCGCAGGTCCCAGATGCGGACGACCACGTAGGTGAGGGTGATCTCCTCGATGCGGCCCCATTCGCCCTCGACGATGACCACGTCGTCCATGCGGATGGGCTGGGTGACGGCGATCTGCAGGCCGGCGAGCAGGGTGCCGATGCTCTTCTGGGCCGCCAGGCCGAGGATGACGCCGGCGATGCCGGCGGAGGCCAGGATGCTGACGCCCACCTGCCGGATGCCCGGGAAGGTCATGAGCATGAAGGCCGCCGTGGCCACGGCCACGATCGAGAGCAGGGCCTTTTCGAGGACGCGGATCTGGGTGTGCACCTTGCGGGCCGAGAGGTTGTCGGCGGCGGCCAGGTCGTAGCGGGACAGGAGGAGATCCCGCAGGACGCGGATGATCCGGACCAGGAGGAAGGAGACGGCCGCGAGGAACAGGAGGCTGAAGACGTGGCCGAGGAGCCGGGAGACGGAGACGGGGACGGGCAGGGCCGTCAGCGGCATCCTGGCGAGGAGCAGGGGGAAGAGCAGGCGGGACGGCGCGGCGAGATGCCCCCGGATCATGCTGTCCAGGGAGGCGAAGGTCCGAT
>CBILQL010000731.1:0-2714 GCA_966238865.1 uncultured bacterium | reverse complement strand
CAGGACGCGCCGGCTCAACCTGCCCGATTGGGACTCCGAATCCACCGCCTGCCATCTCCTGGAAGGGACGGCCGAGGGCCGCCCCCATCGCGTATTGATCGGCCAGGTCCGCAATCCCGGCTACGATGCCGGCCTGTGCGTGCGGCGGCTCGCCGCGCGCCGCAAGTCCCTGTCGGGAGGCTCCGCCGTGCTCTGCCTGCAAGGCGGGATTTCCGGCGAGGCGGCGCTCCTGGCCGCCCGGGAGAACATCCAGATCGTGACCGCCGGGGAAGAAGGCATCCGCATCCACACCGGCAGCGCCGTGCTGGCGCGCCACGTCTCGGTGGAGGCCTGGGCGGCCGCCTTCTCCGCGTCCGCGGGCCGGGAGCGCGACCTGCGCATCGATTCGGCCTCCGGCGGCGAGGCGGTCGCGATGAAGGGAAGGCCCTTCGCGAACTGGACGCGCAATGCGTCCCTGAAGCTCCTCCGCAGCGTCGGGGAGGATTGCGTGCTGCGGGCCGAATACCGGCTGGCGCGCCCCGCCGCGGTGTCCCTGGGGCCGCGTTCCCTCGATTGCGGGGCCTTCACGGTCTGGTTCACCTGCCGGGTGCGCTACCGGGCGCATGTCGAGTACGTGGATCCGGCCCGGGCGCGCTACGACACCCGCAAGGGCCGCTTCGTCCTGGACGGGGAGGGGCTGCCGCTGCCGGGCGAATATCCCTTGGGCGCCGGCGGGGATTTCCCTCCCCCGGGCGTCAAGGCGAAGCCGGACTTCCACGTGTTCCATCCGGTGAACTGCGTCGAGGAGGAAGGCGTCCCCGACATCGACGCGGCCATGGAATCCCTGGCGGTGGCCCAGGAGGCTGGCGGACTGCCGGTGCGCGACTTCGCGCCCAGCGCGGATTCACCCGGATGAGAGCCGCCCCTCGAGGAGCTTCCGCCTCCCTCTCCCGGGATAGCTAGTTTAACCACCTGCCGGGCTGACATGCCCGGGGAGAGGAGCTTGGCATGGATGGAAAATCGACGCCGGGAGCCGGCCCTTTCCGCATCCTGGTGGTCGACGATCACCCCGTCGTCCGGCATGGCCTGTCCATGGCCCTCGGACGGCACGCGGATCTCCAGGTCTGCGGCGAGGCCGGCGACTTCGCCCAGGCGCTGAAGGCCATGGAAACCGCCCGGCCCGATCTCGTGCTGGCCGATCTGGACCTGGAAGGGGTCAGCGGGCTGGACCTCATCAAGGCGGCCCGGGAATCGCATCCCGGCGTGCCCATCCTGGTGCTGTCCATGCATGACGAGGATCTGTACGCGGAACGGGCGTTGCGGGCGGGTGCGCGCGGCTACCTCATGAAGAACGCCCATCCCGACGACATCGCGCAGGGCATCCGCGCCGCCCTGGAGGGCGATGTCGTCCTGAGCGACAAGGTGAAGCGCAAAATCCTGGGCGGGCTCAGCGGCGCCCGGGAAGGCGGCCCGTCGGGGGTGGATCGCCTGTCGGATCGGGAACTGCAGGTGTTCCGGATGCTGGGCGAAGGCATGACCACCCGCCAGATGGCCGGCAAGCTCTCCTTGAGCGTGAAGACCATCGAGGCCCACCTGGCGCATCTCAAGCAGAAACTTGGGGCGGAAACCGGCAAGGATCTCCAGCGCCGGGCCTTCGCCTGGGTCGCCAGTCACGGCGCGCGCCCCTAGGGTTTTCCCCGGGTGCCGCCCCGGGGGCTTTCCCCGCCGAGAATCGGGGGCGGGCCTGATGGGGAGCCCCCGCATCCTGAGCCATCATTCAGGCGGGGAGCGGCATTCCGCCGGTCCGCAGGAAAGGGGCCGCGATGCGGGCCGCCGGCGACTCCAGGCATGCGGACGCGGTCCTGGTATGGGACGAGGATGTCCTGGTCCGCGACATCATCGCGGAACTGGCCGCCGCGGAAGGGCTGCGCGCCCTTCCCGTAGCCGGGGAGGAGGAGGCCCGCCTGGTCATCGCGACCTACCCCGGCCGCATCCGGTTCCTGATACTCGATCTGCGCCTCGCCTCCGGCGACGCACCCCCGGAGGCCGGGGGCGCGCCCGCCGTCCTCGGCGACGGACCCGCCAACCTCGGCGACGGGTTCGCCCTGGGGGGCAGGCTCGCAAGCCTGCGGCCCGGCATGCGCATCCTCTACCTGTCGTCCCATCCCCGCGAGGACTTCCGGGAGTCCGGGAGCCTGCGCGGGCAGGACGTGTTCCTTGCCAAGCCGTTCCAATCGGAATCGCTGCGCGACCTGATACGAGCGGCGCCGGCCGCGCCCGGAGCCTGATCCGGAAGCGGACCTGCTTTCAGGCCGGTCCCCGGAGCTCGGCCTCGGTGAGGTCGAACTCCCGCTCCAGCTCGTGCAGGCGTTCCGGGAAATCGTCGCCGCGGCCCGGTTCCGCGGCCGGATCCTGGATCCGCGACTCCAGGTTCTCGATCAGGCGGAACAGGGAGACGGCGCCCAGGGTCCCGCAGGCGCCCTTCAGCTTGTGCAAGGCCCGCTCCAGCTTGTCCCGGCTGTCCTCGCGATGGGCCGATCGGATGGCCTCCAGGCTCTCGCGGCTGGTGGACAGGAAGAGGTCTATCAGATCCCGCACCCCGGCCCCGCCGCCCGGGCTGCCGTCGCCGAGGGCGGAAAGGAGGGACAAGTCCACCCGCGGCGGCGCGGGGGGCGGCCGCCCCGCGGCGCCGGCGGGGCCCTCCGGGGTCCACCGCCGCCGCACGGCTGCGAGGT
>CBILQL010000730.1:0-2719 GCA_966238865.1 uncultured bacterium | reverse complement strand
TCCCGATCCCACGGAGCCTCTTCATGTCCGGACAACTCTCCCCCTCCTCAAACCCCGACTTCCTCGGCAAGGGCTGGAGCTTCCCCCCCGAATTCGATCCGGATGCCCAGTCGGTGGCCATGACCGAGAAGGAGGAGGACATCCGCAAGAGCCTGGAGATCCTGCTCACCACCACGGCGGGCGAGCGCGTGATGCAGCCCAAGTACGGCTGCAACCTGGAGGATCTGCTCTTCGAGTCCCTGGACACCACCACCAAGACCCTGATCAAGGACCGCATCCGGACCGCCATCCTCTACTTCGAGCCCCGGATCGACGTGACGCGCATCGAGCTCGACGCGGACGGGGAGACGGAGGGGCGGCTGATCGTCGAAATCGAATACCTGGTGCGGGCCACCAATTCGCGCTTCAACTTCGTCTTTCCCTTCTTCCGGAACGAAGGCACCGAGATCGGCTTCTTCACGGGCGACAAGGTCTCCCTCCCCTGACCCATGGCCTGCGAGCCCCACAAGAACCCCTTGCAGCGCAGCGGCATCGGCCAGGCCGACCGCTTGCTGCCGGGCCTGTCCCCGGACCATGTCCGCATCGACGAGCGGGACATCGGGGACTGGGTCGTCTTCGCCGCGGAATATTCGCGGTGGCTGCGCTTCCACCAGGCCTCCGGCGACGTCCTGCTGGGCTGGCAGGCCTTCTTCGCCCGCGACGTCTCGGCCGTGCTGGGCGGCTTCGCGGTGCAGGACATCGAGGCCTGGCGGACGGGCGTGCGGGAGCGCCTGGACTTCCTCCTGGACGACGCGAACGCCGCCGACGACGCGGGCCTCAAGCGGCGGCTGGGCGAGCTCTTCGGCGCGGCGGTGACCCTGTCCAAGGCCCTGGACGACTATCTCCTCAAGCTCCCGCCGGACCTGCCGTTCAAAGGCACGCTGCGGAACCTCGTCAAGGTGCGCCTCTCCCCGGCCTTCAGGAAACTGCTCGGATACCGGAAGGCCGCCCAGGCCCTGGGGCTGTACCAGGCCGTCACCTCCGCATCCCCCGCCTGGATCATCCTCAACCGCCCCCTGTCGGACGGCGACGACATCCTCCGCGATCCGGAGGCCCTGACCCCGGATTGGTGGGATCCGCCCGGGGGCATCCACGGCCTGGCCGACATCCCGCCGGACGGAAGCGTGTTCGGCGATCCGGGTACGGTGTTCGCCCGCGTGAGCCATGCGGCGCGCCATTTCCTCTTCACCTCCGGGTTCGACCAGTTCACCGAGGCCTTCGCGCGCCTCATCGCCGACGCGGAGAAGGCCCTGGCCGACTCCCTGACCACCATGGACGGCCACAAGCCCCACTACGCCCTGTTCCTGGCCTTCCTCAGGCTGTACCGCAACGCCCAGGGCCGCCTGAACGGGATCCTGTGGCGGCACCTCGACTTCTATTACAAGGACATCCTCCGCCTGCGGCCCCAGGCTCCCGAGTCCGACCACGTGCATCTGGTGGCCGAGCTGGCCAAGGCGGCGCCGTCGGCCTCCCTGCCGCAGGGCGCGCTGTTCAAGGCGGGAAAGGACAGCCTGGGCCGGGAGGTCTTCTACGCCCTCGATCGGGAGACCACCTTCAACAAGGCCGTGGCGGCGGAATTCAAGGCCGTGTACCGGGTCGATCCGACGGAACCCTGGGAGGACGGAGACTTCGCGGCCTCGGGGCGGTATTTCGCCGCCCCGGCCATGGCGTCCGCGGACGGCCTGGGAGCCAAGCTCCTCACCCCCTTCGGGGAATGGCATCCCTTCCTCAACAAGACCGCGGACGCGGCCGGGACCCTCACCGCCGTGAACATGCCCCCGGCCCGCATCGGCTTCGCCGTCGCCTCCCATTACCTGTTCCTGGCCGAGGGCGCGCGCACCATCAAGCTCCGCTTCGGCGGGACCTCGTTCGCCGCCTTTCCCAAGGAGCAACTCGCCTGTTACCTGACGTGGGAGAAAGGCTGGCTGGAGGCGGCGCCTGCCGCCGTGCGCGCCTCCGCCTTCACGGGGGGCGGGGCCTGCACCGAAATCGAGATCCGGCTGTCCGGCACCGATCCCGCCGTCGTCGCCTGGAGCGCCAAGGTCCATGGGGGGGCCTTCGCCGCCGACGTGCCCGTGGCGCAATGCGTGCTCCGCAACGAGCCGGGGGAGGCCTACGGCCTGGACGGGCTGAAGAACGTCTCGGTCACCGCCCTGGAGGTGCTGGTGCAGGTCGGCACCCCCACCGGAAGCTACGATGCCACGGGCGTCAAGCAGGTGTTCCTCGGCAATGCCAACGGATCCCTGGACCCGTCCAAGCCGTTCATGCCCTGGGGCGCCGTCCCGGAGAAGGATTCCCCGCTGGTGGTGGGCAGCAAGGAGATCTTCTCCAAGCGGAACGCGGCCTTCAACCTGCACCTGGAATGGGCCAATCGGCCCTCCACGGTGGACCCTTCGCCGGGCGCCAAGCTGCAATTCCTGGAAGGCGGCGTCTGGAAGGACAGCTCCGCCTCCCTGACGTCGGGGGTGGTCTGCTCCGGGTCGCGCCAGAAGACCTTCACCGCCGACGTGCCGGTGCCCGAAGGCGGCCTGGTGGAGCATCGGGACCCTTATCCGGGCCTCACGCCGACGGCCCGGGGCGGATGCATGCGCCTGCTCCTGACCGGGAATTTCGGCCAGGAGGCCTATGCCGCCGCCCAGCTCGCGGCTGTTGCTCAGGTCCGCGAAACCGAGACCCAAGG
>CBILQL010000729.1:0-2734 GCA_966238865.1 uncultured bacterium | reverse complement strand
CGGCCGGCGTGTCCTGACCCAATCCCCCGGGCAACAAGGCCGCGACTTCCTGCGCGCCGGCATCGAGGAGCACTTCTCGAAAGGACTCCAGCAGGAATTCGAAGGTGGAGTCGGATTTGTTCGGCGCGAGGATCATGTCTGGAGTCCAGGTCAGGTGTCCGTTCAATATACCGAAGAGGGAATAACCTGGAAATCGAAAGCCTTGCACTACCCAAGGATGCCAGGGAAATCCAGGCCGGATTCCCGCTGCGTTACGCCACCCAGCCGGGAATATTCCGCTCCCGGCGGCCCAGATAGATCCGGATCCCGGCATATCCGAGGATTCCCGTCACCGAGGCCGTGAAGACTCCGCCCGTGGACACGGCCATCAGGAATTGGGGGACGGACGGCAGATGGCTCCGGACCAGGATTCCCGCCAACAGAGCCAGCGGCATGTGGAACCCGAAAACCGGGAGCAATCCGATGAACCATCCCAGGCTGATTCCCAACGCGAGGGAATGCCGGTTCGGATGCCAATGGTCCGGGCGCATCAGCGAGGAGCCGAAGACCGGGAAGAGCCAGGAGCTCCGCAGGGAATCAGGAGTAGGCAGACGCTTGAGATAATAGTCGAACAGCCAGGGCTTCACCCTCGTTTTTGCAAGCAAATTGGACGCCATCCCGGCGGCCGGGGCGCCGACTTCAAACCGGATGCCTTGCGTCCCTGGAGATACGGCCGCCCCCCGGGATTTCCCAAATGGGAAAACGGATGTACCAAATGGTCACTTTTCCATGATGCCGAATTTCAAGGCGCGGTACCGGAAAGTCCTATAGCTCATGCCGAGCAGCTTGGCGGCTTCCGTCATATTTCCGCCGGCTCGGTCCATCGCCTGCCTGAGCAGCTGGTGCTCGACGTCCTCGAAAACGATTCCGCCGGAAGGCAAGGTGAAGGACGAGTCCCTCGCCTGATTGGGTTTGTAGAAAGTCCGGAGCTCGCGCTCGATATCCACCTCGCGGATGAGCGTCCCTGGGGTGAGAATGGAAACCCTTTCCACGACTGCTTCCAGTTCCCGGACATTTCCCGGCCAATCATAGCCCGACAATGCCTCCAGGGCTTCGGATTCGATGGATTTCCTGCGATTGGATTTCTCGAGGAAATGCCGGGCCAGCACGGCGATATCCTCCCGTCTTGCCCGGAGCGGAGGGATCAGGATGGGGATGATGTTGAGCCGATAGTACAGGTCTTCCCGGAATTCGCCCTGGCGTATCGCCTCCTCCAGGTTGCGATGGGTCGCGGCGATGATGCGGACATCCACCTTGAGGTTCGCCGAGGCCCCCACCCTGCGGATTTCCTTTTCCTGCAATACGCGCAGCAGCCTGGTCTGGATGTTGGGCGACATGTCCCCGATTTCATCCAGGAACAGGGTGCCCCCGGAGGCGGACTCGATGATGCCGGCCTTGCGCGCGTGGGCCCCGGTGAACGCGCCCTTCTCATGCCCGAACAGCTCGGATTCCAGCAGGGATTCGGTGAAGGCCGCGCAGTTGATGCCTTGGAACGGCATGTTCCGCCGCGGGCTCTTCTGATGGACGAGCCGTGCGATGCGCTCCTTGCCGGTTCCGGACTCTCCCCGGATAAGCACGGTGGCATCGCTTTCGGCCACCCGTGACGCGGTTTCCACGACCTGCCGCATGGACTCCGATTGGAAGACGATTTCGGAAAGGACCGCCTTGTCCAGCTCCTTCCGCAGCCGGCTTCGCTCCTCCCTCAGGTTGAATTTCTCCAGGGCGCGATGCACCACCAGCTGGAATTCCTCGCCGTCGAGGGGATTGGTCAGATAGTCGGATGCGCCAAGGCGCATGGCCTTGACCGCGGTTTCTATCGTCCCGAAGGCCGTGATCACGACGACTTCCGGCGGGAATTCCAGCTTGGAGAGCCTTTCGACCAGGACCAGGCCGCCCTTCTGGGGCATCTTCAGATCCGTCAGGACCAGGTCCGGTTCGATATCCCGGATGCAGGATTCCGCTTCGTCGACGCTTCCCGCCTCCGAGACGTCATGTCCGTCCGCCGAAAGGATGGCCCGCATGATATGCCGCTGCCCGGGCTCGTCATCGACAATGAGGATCCGCGCCATGCTCAACTCTCCGCCGGCACGGTGAACCGGAACTCGGCCCCGCCCTTGGGGCGGTTCGCGGCGCGAATCTCGCCGCCGTGATTCTCGATGATACGCCGGACCAGAGTGAGACCCATCCCGATGCCGCCTTCCCGTTTCGAAAAATATGGCTCAAATACCTGATCCAGGTCTTCCGGCTGGATTCCCGGGCCCTTGTCCGCCACGGCGCATTCCACCGCGCCTCCGCCCGGTGCCTTCCGCGCCCGGAATTCGATGGATGAATTCTCCGGGACCGCATCGATGCTGTTCAGGAAGAGATTCAGGAACACTAGGCGGAACTGCTCCTGGTCCGCATTCACCTCCACCTCGTCCGGGCAATCCATATCGAGGCGGATCGCCTTCCGATCCATCTTATAGCGAAGCCGCATCCCCACGTCGGAAACCAGGGACTTGAGCTTGAACCCCCTCCTGGAGGGGCGCTCCGGCTTGCCGAGGTCCAGGAAATCCGTCACTGTCCGGTTCAGGTGCTGGATTTCGGCTTTCAAGGAGTCTATGGCGCCCTGGAGCGCTTCACGATCCTTCGGGTCCGTCGGCTGGCAGGTCTTGCCGAGATGATGCAGGGTGAGGTTCATCAGGTTCAAGGGATT
>CBILQL010000728.1:0-2745 GCA_966238865.1 uncultured bacterium | reverse complement strand
ATGACAGCGTCGTCGCCCGACGAGGGCCTCTTCCAGCAGGTGCTCGCGGGCGACGCGATCGCGTTCGACGTCCTGGCCCGAAGGCCTTGCCCGCGGCTTCTGCGCATTGCGGTCTCCGTCCTCAGGGACATCGGCGAAGCGGAGGAAGATGAGGCCGAGAACGGGAGTGGAATACTGGGCCGAGGTCAAGCCGGAGTTGGCGCGCAGGTGATCGGCGGCTTCCCACAGACGCTTTTCCAAGGTCGCGGCGGCGGCGTCTTTTTCGGAAGGAGCAACCCAATGCATTGAGATTCCTGGATTTATGAGAGTGGACCGGAAAGGATAATTATCGCCGGAAGCACAGGAAAGGGGGTGAGGGAAGATTGCGCCGATTTAACTTTAAGGGCGAAAGCCCAGGGTGCGGACAAACCGGAAGTTGCATGAATCCTGAACATCCCGAATCCTCCCCGAAAACCCCCGCCCTAATGGTCCTCGGCACCTCCTCCCATGCCGGCAAGACCGCCGTAGCCGCCGGTTTATGCCGCCTGCTGGCCCGCCGCGGCATCCGCGTCGCGCCCTTCAAGGCCCAGAACATGAGCAACAACTCCCATGTCACGCCGGAAGGCGGCGAGATCGGGAGGGCCCAGGCGCTGCAGGCGCGGGCCGCCGGCGTGGACAGCCACACCGACATGAACCCGGTCCTGCTGAAGCCCTCCGGCGGTGGCGAATGCCAGGTCGTCCTCCACGGCCGGCCCTGGGCCGTCCGCGGCGCGCGGGAGTATTACGACGACAAGGCCTTCCTCGGCGCCGAGGCCCGTCGGGCCTACGACCGCCTGGCCTCCCGGTTCGAGGCCGTGGTGCTCGAGGGAGCCGGCAGCCCGGCGGAGATCAACCTGGCCGACGGGGACTTCGTGAACCTGGCCATGGCCGAGCATGCGGGAGCCCGCTGCCTGCTGGTCGCCGACATCGACCGCGGCGGCGTCTTCGCCTCCATCCTGGGCACCCTGCGCCTGCTGCAGCCTCGCCATCGGGGCCTCGTCGCCGGCGTGCTCATCAACAAGTTCCGCGGCGACCCCTCCCTGCTGGACCCCGGCATCCGGGCGATCGAGAGGCTCACCGGGGTCCCGGTGCTGGGCGTCCTGCCCTGGCTGGAGGATCTCGGCCTGGAGGAGGAGGATTCCCTGGGATTGCCCGCTCCCGGCGGGGACCCGGAGGCCGCCCGCGGAACCGCCCCGGACGCCTCCGCCCCGGCCCGCCTGGACGTCGCCGTCCTCGGCCTGCCGCACATCGCCAACTTCACCGACTTCGCCCCGCTGGCGGGGCCACCGTTCCACCTGCGTTACGTCACCGATCCGTTCCGCCTGGGGAACCCCGATCTCCTCATCCTCCCCGGCAGCAAGGCGGTGCGCCGCGATCTGGCCTGGCTGGAGTCCGCGGGTCTGGCGCGGGCCGTGCGCGCGGCCGCGGCCCGGCATGTCCCCGTCCTGGGAATCTGCGGCGGCTACCAGATGCTGGGGGCATGGGTGCGCGACCCCCTGGGGGTGGAAGGCGATCCCGGCGAAAGCGCCGGGCTGGGGCTGCTCCCGGCGGAAACCCGCATGGAGCGAGGCAAGGAGCTGAGCCGCGTCTCGGGACGCAATCTCGCCCTTCCCTTCCTGCCCGCGGGGACGCCTGTGTCCGGGTACGAGATCCACATGGGCCGCACCCGGATCCCCGACGGGGCCTCCCCCGCCCTGGAAATCGCTGTCCGGAACGGTTCGCCCGTCTCGATACTGTCCGGGTCCGCGGCCGCGGACCGGCCGGTCTGGGGCTGCTACCTCCATGGACTGTTCGACAATCCCCGCGCCGTCGCGGGCCTGTCGGCCTGGCTCCACGCGCGCCGCGGCCTGGACGTCCCCGCCGCGAATCCCCCCGCGCATGACGCCGCGCCGGCGGAGACGCCCGGAGCCGCGGACGGCCGGACCGACCCCTTGGATCGTCTCGCGGACGCCCTGGACGCGTTCCGGATCCTCGCAGCCCTCCTGCCGGGATCCCCGGGTCCCTAGATGGGGAGAGGCGCTCGCCGGCATGGCATTCAGATCCGCACCGGTGCTATTTTATTTTCATGGATACCGACAACACGCCGCTCCGCTTCATCCCCGTCGAGGAGAGGGATGCGTTCCTGTCGCTCGACGCGGACGGCCGAATCCTCGCGTGGAACGACGGCGCCGAAAGGCTGTTCGGCTGGCGCCGCGACGAGGCCCTGGGACGCGACGCCGCGGAGCTGATCGTCGCCCCGGACCATAGGGCCGCTTTCGCGGCGGCCTGGAAGGATTTCCTGGGCGCCGGATCCGGCGCGCTGCGGCCGGCCGGCAACGCCTGCCTGACGGTTCCGGGCGTGCGGAAGGACGGCACCGGGCTCAACCTGGACGTCACCGCGATCCGCGCGTCCGCGCACGACGGCGGGATGCACTCCCTGGTCGTCCGGGAGGCCGTCGATCCCGAGGGACTCGCGGCCCGGTACCAGTCGCTCGAGGAACAGCTCCGGATCATCCTGGACGCCTCGCCCATGCGCATGTCCTACGTCGGGACCGACTTCCGCTACCGCTTCGTCAGCGGCACCTCCGCCAACTGGCTGGGCTTCTCCCCCAAGGAGATGGTCGGGAGGCCGGTGGAGGAGATCATCGGGAAGGATTCCTTCGAGCGGATCCGGGCCAACCTGGGCCCCGTGTACGCCGGCCGGACGGTCATCCTGGAGGACGAGTTCCCCCACCCGCAGGGCGGCTT
>CBILQL010000727.1:0-2748 GCA_966238865.1 uncultured bacterium | reverse complement strand
ACCGCGCGGGGCTGCGGGTAGACCGACTCCCACCGCTCCAGCACCAGGCACTCGGTCTCGTCGGCGTTCAGGTAGGATTCGTATTGCAAAGTCCCCTTGTCCTTGGTGCGAACCAGTTCCGCGCATTTCGCGGAGAGCCGCTTGAACTCATCCAGCTTCCCGGGGTGGATCTTGAGTCGGGCGATGCCTTGTATCTCCTGAATTTTCAACCTGCCTTTCCTTCATTTGCTGGATTTCCAGCAACTGATCCAATTTCTCGTGCGCTTCGCGCGTCCCCTTTTCCACGCCCAGGCGTATCCATTCATCCCGGTCCGCCGACGACTGCATATAGGTTGAGCTCGTCAACCGTGTGCGATTTCCGGGCAGTGCCTCAAAAAGGGTGACTTCCAAAGCCAGGCGGCCGGAGTCAGATTCGTTTTCAATGGTTTTTACGATTCGATCGGGGTTGCGCACTTCATGGTAAACGCCCCGCACCGCCACCTCGACGTTTGAAGGCAAAACCTCCACGATCCGGTATGAGCCTCCGGTACGGCACTCGAACGTCTCCGCGCGGATCCGCATCCCTTCGCAGGCATGCCAGCGGGCATAGAGATCGGGATCGGAAAAGGCCCGGAATACCAAGTTGCGAGGCGCGTCGAACTCGCGCGTAATCTTGAAACTGGATTCGGACGGCTTGAACGTCAAGCGTGTTCCAGATTTCGGCTTTGTCATCGGGATTCCCTTCCTCGTTTCGGTCGGCCCTGCATTTCCTCCAGCAGCTTATCCAGACGGGAAAAGCGCCCTTCGCGAATTTCGCGATACCTGTCAGCCCAAGCCGCGACTTCCCGGATGGCGTTCGGGCGGAGCGAGCAAAAGTGTTGGCGCCCCACCCGCTTTTTCCTGATGATCCGGGCCCGCTCCAAGCAAGCCAAATGCTTTGAGACTGCCTGTTGGGTCATGGCAAAGGGTTCTGCCACCTCATTGATGGTGGCTTGGCCGCGCCTGAGCCTTTCCACAATGGACCGCCGCGTAGGGTCGGAAAGGGCCGAGAAGATGGCGCTCAATGTATCCACAACCATATAGTTGTAAATATCCGGTTCTTCGTCAAGGCGGGCCAACTTGGAATCGGGAATCTGTCACCAGTGGTGAGGGGCGCGAGATAAATAGGGGTGGAAGGGGGCGGGAAATGCGAGAACCGCTGTTCCCGGTCTTCTCTACTTCAGGATGGACCGGATGCGGGGCGAAATGGACTTCGGAAAGCGGCCCTGCAGGCCAGGAGGATGGTATGTATTTTTGGGAGTAGATAGGCAAACGGAGCGACAGGAACAGTATTATGGAAGAAATTGGAAAAGCCGCCTTCCAATTGGATTTGAAAAGCTTGAAAGCCATGAGGCCCACCAATGAGTCCATTTCCGGAGCGTTACTATCCGCTTGTTTCGCGCATGAACCCGATCCAAAAGTCCAAGAGAAGGTGATCTCGTATCTCCTGGATTCGGGCGCCGATGTGATGAAATCGATAATAAATTGGGTGACAGCGCTACACCGGGCCGTTCGATTCCGTGGCCCGACGGCGGCCAAGCTTCCACGCCGCTTCATCGGGCAGTTACCAATACCGGGGCGCCGGCTACCAAAGGGAAAGCCGAGGAAGTGGAACGATTGGTTCAAATCCTATTGGCCGGCGGGGCTGAAGTCTGGTTGAAAAACGAGATGGGCGAAAAGTCGATAGATTACATCAAGGACGAGTCATTGCTGAAAATGTTCAAAGGCTAGGGTGCTTTCGGTCAAGCAAATCGAAGAGTATGAAAGCCAAGGATTCCTGGTCCTTGACTCGGGATTGGCCGATATCCAGATCGATGAAATCAGGTCGGAGGTATTGGTTTCGCTCGCCGATACCGAATTGAGAAGGGCTGATGATCCGGCCTACCAGGAAATTTCCAGGTACCGTAGATTCATGGTCGGTCTTCATTTGGGAAATGAGGCAATAAGAAGGTATGTCCAATCGTCCCTGTTTCAGCAAATAGGAAAGGCTTTTATAGGAGATCAAGTGGATTTGTCCGGCACCTCGACAATCACGAAATCAAAAGGGAAGGGCAATTCTGTCGAGTGGCATCAGGATTTGGCCTATGACAAGAAGCAAGATGCATCGCAAATCGTCTGCTGGACTTCGGTCACGCGTTCCAATCCGGAAAATGGCGGCTTATTTGTCTTCCCCGGCTCTCACAAGAATGGATTGGTCCCCCACGAAAAATCCAGGTTGTACCCGAGGGATATGCGGACCGTCGGCGTTGAGCCCGACAAGGCGGTTCCGCTTAATCTGAAGAAAGGCCAAGTCGTGGTCCTGCATCCGTTGGTCATACATGGCAGTTGCGAGAACAGAACCGATGAGGATAGGATCGCGCTGATGAGTCTTTACAGGAAACCGAGAGGCGATATGTCCGACGCGGAAAAAAAGTTGGGAATCGGAATCCTGCGATAAAACCTACCGGTTTTCTCCCAATGGCCAAGTCAACTGCCCCGCCCAGCCTCCGCCGATACGGGGGGCGAGGGAAATCTCAGGCACGCCTTTGGAATGTATCCCGCTGGCATTGAACCCTATCAAGGCGCCTATGGGGGCTGCCGCCGTTCCGATCATGATGGATTGGAACCATGCATCTTCGTCCTCGAGCCCGGTAGCCAACGCCCAACCTCCGAATCCGATCGTTGTTCCCAGCAATGCGGAGGCATAGGTCCATTTCCAGGACCCGCGGAACGTATCATCGGTCCCGAATC
>CBILQL010000726.1:0-2756 GCA_966238865.1 uncultured bacterium | reverse complement strand
TGGGTGGCGGAAGGCCGCGCGCAACGTAAACATTTCCGTCGCCCGGGAATCCGGACGCGTTCGGAATTTTTTCCGTTCCACCCGGGCGGAACGTAGATTAGCAGGGTGCCGGCAAGCCGGAGGAATCCGGGGCCGGGCCGGTCGGGGGAGGGCTTTTCTCCCGGCTTCCGCAGCGTTCAACCATCCATGCACCCATGTCCGGGGGTCGGCCATGCCAGGTCCGCGCTCTGGTTTTTCCGCGTTCCGTCCGGAATGTTCCACGTTCAGCCCGGATTGCATCACGGGGTTTTTCCCCATCCTCCTCGTCGCCTGCCTCCTGGCGGCCGCGCCGCCGGCGCCGGCCCAGGAGGAGTTCGGCCGCAACAAGGTCCAGTACGGGGACAAGGCCTGGTACGTGGTCTCCACGCGCCATTTCGACATCCACTTCACCGAGGACGCGGGCGCCATCGGCGAGTTCGCCGCCATGCGCATGGAGTCCATGTACGACTCGGTCTCCCGCGTCATGGGCTTCCCCCTGAAGGGGCGGGTGCCCGTCATCCTCTATTCCACGCCGTCGGAATTCCAGCAGACCAATATCATCCCCTACCTGCTGCCCGAAGGGGTGGGCGGCTTCACGGAAATCTTCAAGAACCGGGTGGTGGTCCCCTTCGAGGCCAGCTACGTCGACTTCCATCACGTGCTCCATCACGAGCTGTCCCACGCCTTCCTGTTCGACCGCCAGAACGCCCTCGGCAACAAGTTCTCCTCCGCCCAGCAGGCCATCCCGCTGTGGTTCGGCGAGGGCCTGGCGGAGTATTCCTCCCTGGGCTGGGACCTCGCATCGGAATTCTTCATGATGGACGCGGTGCAGTTCGGCTATGTCGGGAACCCGGCCTATGACGGCCTGCCGGGATTCCTGGCCTACAAGGGCGGGCAGCTCTTCTACCATTACCTGTTCCAGACCTTCGGGCCCGGCATGGTCCGCGACTGGGTCGGGGAGGTGGCCAAGGGCAAGGACCTGCAGAAGTCCTTCAAGGACCTGACCAAGGTCTCGCTCCGGGAGGTGGGGGAGATCTGGCTGCGGGAGATCCGCTCCATCTACTGGCCCGAGCTGAAGGAGCGCCGCTACGGCAAGACCATCGCGCGGCAGCTCACCGATCATACCATGGACATGTCCGGCATCAACATGCAGCCGGCCATCTCCCCGGACGGGAAGCACGTGGCCTTCTTCAGCGATCGCAAGCCCATGGTGGGCATCTACATCCTGGACGTCGAGAAGGAGAAGGTCGTGCGCTCCCTGGCATACGCCGGATCGGAGCGCGGGCATCTCTCCTTCTATCCCTTCCAGAGCCGCCTCGCCTGGAGCCCGGACGGCAAATACCTCGTCTTCGTGAGCAAGACCGGGGACCGGGACGTGCTTTCCATCATCCAGGCGGACGGCAAGGGCAAGGCCCGGGAGATCCCCATGCCGGGCGTGCAGGGCCTCCTGTCGCCGTCCTTCTCCCCGGACGGGAAATCCATCGTGTTCTCGGGCATCAAGGACGGGTTCTCGGATCTCTTCATCTGGCACCTGGACCGTAAGGTCCTGCGGCGTCTCACCCACGACATCGCCGCCGATCACAACCCCGTCTTCGCGCCTTCGGGCGCCTGGATCGCCTTCGAGACGGATCGCCCCCAGGGAGAGCTGCCCCAGAACCCGAAGGACCCGTTCGCGGATTACACCGCCCTGAGCAAGTACCGCGACATCTATCGCATCGACACCGCCGGAGGGACGCCCACCCTGCTCCTGGGAGGGGCTTATGACGAGAAGACCCCGACTTTCGGGCCCACCGACAACGAGATCATCTTCGTCTCCAACCGATCCGGCGTGAACAACCTGTACCTGGCCAAGGCCCCCGGGTCCGCACCCGCCAAGGAGCCCGCGCCGGGCTGGGCCGCCGCCGCCGGCGGCGCGGAAGCGGAGCCCCAGCCCGCCTCCGACGGAACCTGGCCGGCGCAGCCGATCTCCAACCTCACCTCGACGGTCTTCACCCCCTCGTGGTCGAAGGCCGGCGACAAGCTGGCGTTCACCCTCTTCGAGGATCGGGGATGGGACGTCTTCGTCATGCGCAATCCCCGGGCCAAGACCATTCGCGAGCCGTTGCCCAAGACCCGCTTCATCCGCAAGGCCGAAGGCGACACGGCGTACTTCTTCTCGCCGCTGGCCCTGGAGAACCTGACCACCTACACGCCCCCTCTCGACCCCGATTCCGGGACCCGGATCGCTTCGGCCGGATCGGGGAAGGGCAAGGGCAAAGAAAAGGTCCAGGACAAGAACAAGGACAAGTCCGGCGGGAATGCCCCCGCGGTCGCGAAGCCGTCGGACGGCGG
Source organism: uncultured bacterium (assembly GCA_966238865.1). Lineage (GTDB taxonomy): Bacteria > Fibrobacterota > Fibrobacteria > UBA11236 > UBA11236 > CBILQL01. The sequence goes on along the minus strand of CBILQL010000726.1, from coordinate 407 downwards.
CAAAACCCCGGTGGGCGTGGGGGCCGCCGGGACGGCGGGAGCCGGATCGGCAGGCACCGGAACGGCGGGGGGCGAGACGGCCGGAGCTCTGGGTCCGGGATCCGATGCCCTGAAGGGCCCCGGAGCAGCCGTCGGGAGCGGCGTGGTACCGCCGGCCGCATCCGGGAAGGGGACGGACGCCGTGGCCTCCGCCGAAGGCCGCAGGACGGCCGGCTCCATGGAAGCCGGCGGCACGGGCGGGACCCTGCTGGCCAAGCAGGACGGCACGGGAGGCGGCCAGGAGCCCGCGCGGGCCGATTCCCCAGGCTCCCCGTCGGACACTTTGATGAGGGTGCTCGCCCCTCCGCAGGCCCCGCCGCCCGTGCCCGTGGATCCGGACCAGGTGGCCGGCGCCCGGATCACCCGGG
>CBILQL010000725.1:0-2756 GCA_966238865.1 uncultured bacterium | reverse complement strand
CAGGATGCCGCCCAGCCGGCTTTCGGCCGCATGGCTCACGGTGCGGATCACGGCGTCCAAGGTGCTCGGATCGACGTCCCACACGTACGCGCACAGGGTCGCGCCCAGGAGCAGCATGTAGGTCATCCGCTTGTTGGCGTTGATGATCTTGCGCACCGGGATGGCGCGCTTGGGCTTCGGGGCCACCACCACCACCATGGTCTGGGGTAGCCTGCGCACCACGCGATCGCGCGACTTGTTGTGCGCCAGCTTCCGCGCCATGCGGCGCATGCGGTAGATGCGTTCCCGATCCAGTTCGAAATCCTCTTCCATACCTTCTCCCTTTACCGCTTCCCTGCTGTGCTGGGTGTTTCCGTTCCAGAATTATCCCCACGCCGGGAACGTCATTCAAACAATGCGGGGTAAAACCGTGCGCGGGTTCTTGAAGGCTTTGGGTCTCACCGTCACATTTCCCAAATACTTCGTCGGGCCATGCGCGACCCATAACCCTACCTTATTAATAGGTTCAAAACTTGCTGCCCAAGTCGAAAAATCATGCAAAAACAAGCTTTTTCAGGATAAAATCACCGGGCAAATGGGTTTGCTGGGAAATTAACCTTGTGCTTCGATAGGAATTAACCGAGGGCATACTATATTTACCTCACTATGAAAGACTTAGACCTCGTCACCTCGGAATCCGCGCAATATTGGAAGAAGGCCCTCTCGGACAATCTCCCCGCCGAGAGGCGCGGGGAAATCGACGCCTTCGAGACCGACATCCTCCTAAAGAAGCGCGGCAAGGTCGAGGACCGGGTGTTCGCGGAGACGCGCCTGCGCATGGGCGCCTACGGGCAGCGCTACGACAACGGCCACCGCCACGACGGCAAGGAATCGCGCAAGATACCCTGGCCCTCCGAGCTCAACAAGGGCCCCGAGACCAAGTGGGACGCCCCCGGGATGCAGCGCATCAAGCTGCCCTACGGCGGCATGACCGCCGACCAGATGGAGGTGCTCGCCCAGCTCGGCGAGGAGTACAGCGACAACATCCTGCACGTCACCACGCGCCAGGACATCCAGCTCCACTACATCCACATCGAGAACTGCCCCTCCATGTTCCGCCGCCTGGCGGCCGTGGGCATCACCACCCGCGAGGCCTGCGGCAACTCCGTGCGCAACGTGACCGCCTGCCCCATCGCCGGCGTCTGCCGCGACGAGCAGTTCGACGTGACGCCCTACGCGAACGCGGTGTTCGCCTACCTGCTGGGCCATCCGGACGTGCAGGACTTCGGGCGCAAGTTCAAGATCGCCCTCTCCGGCTGCAAGCACAACCCCTGCGGCCTCACCAACATCCACGACCTGGGACTCACCGCCGTCGCCCGCAAGCAGCCCGACGGCACCGTGAAGCGCGGCTTCGAGTACTACGTGGGCGGCGGCCTCGGGGCCGTGCCCTACGACGCCAAGCTCTTCTCCGATTTCGTCGAGGAGACCGAGGTGCTGGCCCTGACCCAGGCCGTCTGCCGCGTGTTCGCCCGCCTGGGCGAGAAGAAGAAGCGGCACCGCGCGCGCTTCAAGTTCCTGGTGGCCGACATGGGCATCGACAAGTTCCGCGAGGAGGTCCTGGCCGAGCGCGCCAAGCTGCCCGACGACCCGCGTTGGACGGAATTCCTGTCCTCCCTGCCCAAGTTCGAGGAGAAGCCCCTGCGCGAGGCCGGCAAGGGGATCCCGAAGACCGGCGACGCCGCCTTCGACTTCTGGTGCCTCACCAACGTCTATCCCCAGCGCCAGGACGGCTACGTGACCGTGACGGTGACGCTGCCCCTGGGCGACATCACCCCCAACCAGATGCGATCCCTGGCCGACATCTGCCGCAAGTACGTGAAGGACACCGTGCGCACCACGGTGGAGCAGAACATCGTGCTGCGCTGGGTCTCGGAGGCCGACCTGTACGAGGTGTACCAGGCCCTCAAGGCCATCGACCTGGGCGAGCCCGGCGCCGCCTCCATCGTCGACATCGTGGCCTGCCCCGGCACCGACACCTGCAAGCTGGGCATCTCCAGCTCCCGCGGCCTCGCCGCCGAGCTGCGCACCCGCCTGGCCACCCGCTTCGCGCAGATGGACGAGGCCACCCGCAACCTCAAGATCAAGATCTCCGGCTGCTTCAACTCCTGCGGCCAGCAGCACGTCTCCGACATCGGCTTCTTCGGCATCAGCCGCAACGTGGCCGGCTACGTGGTCCCGCACTTCCAGATGGTGCTGGGCGGCGAGTGGGTCAACAACGGCGGCAAGTACGGCCTGGCCGTGGGCGGCATCCCCTCCAAGGCCGTTCCCCAGGTGGTGGACCGGCTCACCGAGCTCTACCTCAAGGGCAAGCAGAAGGGCGAGCTCTTCCGCGGCTGGGTGGAGCGCACCGGCAAGGCCGCGATCATGCAGCAGATCGCCGACCTCACCGCGGTGCCGGCCTACGACAAGGACAAGTCCTACTACGTGGACTGGGCCAGCGTGCGCGAATACTCGGTGAAGGACAAGGGCATCGGCGAATGCGCCGGCGAGGTGGTCTCGCTCACCGAGTTCGGCCTCAAGGCCGCCGACCGCGAGGTGTTCGACGCCCAGGTGAAGCTCGACGCCGGCGAATACCAGGCCGCGGCCGACAAGGCCTACAAGGCCATGCTCTACGCCGCCCAGGGGCTCATCAAGTATTACAACATCGACGTCTCCGACGATCCCCAGAAGGTCCACGCCGAATTCCTGGAGCGCTTCCACGAGACCAAGCTGTTCCA
>CBILQL010000724.1:0-2757 GCA_966238865.1 uncultured bacterium | reverse complement strand
TTGCCCTCGGCGTCGGTGGCGACCGTGTCCACCGGGGTCCGGGCCCCGCCTCCGGCGCCGGCGCGGCTCAGCACCACGGTGGCGCCGGCGATGACGGCCGAGGTGTCCACCCCGTTTCGCACCGTGCCGGCGATGTCCGAGGGCGGGGGAGGGGTGGCCAGGCGGATGGCGAGGGCGGCGACGGCGGAATCCGTCCCGAGGTCCACGTTGTTGTTGAGGTAGGACACGAATCCGGTGGCCGTGACGCCGACGCCGTAATTCTGGGCGGCGGGCAGATCGGCGAAGGCGAATCTGCCCTCGGCGTCCGTCTGGGCGGTGTCGATGGGCGTGCGGGCCCCGCCGGCCGTGCCGGCCTGGGTGAGGATCACGGTGGCATTGGCGACGGCGGTGGTGGAATCGGGACCGACCACGGTGCCGTTGATCGTGGCCGCGCTCAGTGCCGCCGGCAGCAAAGCCGCTGCGACCAGCGAGGCGGAAAAGCCGATGAACGCTCTCATGAAGATTCTCCTTGTTTAGGCTGGTCCGGCGCCCCCGTTACCCCCGGGACCGGAAGGATTCCAAACCTAGATCCTGGCAGGGGCCGGCGCAATCCCGCCGGCGGGCTTCTCCGGCGTCAGGGACGCTTGCGCCGTACCGAAACGTACAGGTTACATGGGGAATCCGGGCGCCCCGGCGGGGCCTATGTACTGACGGGAACAGCCGGCGCATTCCGGGAATGGCGGATCACCGGCAGGCCCATGCTCCGGCCGATCCCTTCGCGGACCCGCGATGTCCGCTTCCCGGACCCGCCGGCCTCCGCCGGATGCGCGGGTCGGAGCGGAGCCGTATCCTGATCGGGCCCCGCCGCCTTTATTACATTTAAGCCCTGTAATCCGATGAAAGATCCCATCCTCCCAGAATACGACTTCGCCGTCATCGGGGCCGGTCCGGCCGGCCTCCTGGCCGCCCTGACCTTGGCCCTGGAAAACCGGCGGAAACCGGGGGGGCGCGAACATTCCATCGTCCTGCTCGACAAGCGGGACCCTTGGCGGGAGCCGGTGTCCTGCGCCGAGGCCGTGTCGGCGGCGGGCCTGCGCGAGGTGGTGCCCAAGGTGGAGCCCGCCTGGATCCGGGAGCCCATCGACGGGGTGATTTTCATCTCCCCGAACGGCACTCGGGTCCCCTTCCGCAAGCCGGGCAGCGGGCTGCTCATCGACCGCGCCCTGATGCACCGGAACCTGGCGGAAGAGGGCCGCCGCCTGGGCGTGCATTGCAATTTCCGCGCGCGCGCCGTGGCCGTCTCCCGCTTCGCGGAAGGCCGCCGCATGGTGAAGTACGAAGGCGACACTTCCGGAGAGCTGAAGGCCCGGGTGGTTATCGACGCCAGCGGACCCGGGGTCGGGTTCGGGCAGGGCGAGGCGATCGTCCAGGGGGATTTCGACGTGGAGCCGGCCCTGTTCGCCCTGGTGCGCGGCCTGGAATATCCCGTCAATTACATCCAGATGTTCTTCGGGCATAATTATGCGCCCGGCGGCTACGCCTGGCTGTTCCCCCGGGACAAGCACCTGGCCAATGTCGGGCTCGTCATCGGCAAGCGCTTCGCCCGCGAGGCGCCCGCCCGCAAGGCCATGACCGCCTTCCTGGAAACCGTCTATCCCGGCGCCACCGTGGAGACCCTGAGCGGCGGCGCCATCCCCTGCGGGTACACCCACCAGCCCCTGGCCGTGGAGAACCTCTTCAAGGCCGGCGACGCCGCCAACATGGTGAATCCCATCAGTCGGGCGGGCATCCTGGAGGCGATGAAAGGCGGGCAGCTGGCGGCGCGGGCGGCGCTCGAGGTGATCGGCCTCGGCGGGGAATCCGAGAAGGAGCCCCATTACCGGGCCTACAAGCAGGGCTGGGACGCCGCCTACGGCAACGCCAACTTCCGCATCCACAAGGCCAAGGAGGCCTTCATGGACGTCCCGGACGCCACCTTCGACCGCGCCGCCGGGAGCCTGGCGCGCATTCCGGAAGACAAGGTGACCATGGGGCGGATCTTCCTCACGACGCTCTGGACCACTCCATCGCTGATCTGGAAAATGCGGAGCCTGATCTAAAGTCGGAAGACGCGGCTTCGGAAGCCCTGCCCTGGGGTTTTATAAAGACTGAAAGCGCAGCTGTGGAATCCCTGCTTTGGGTTTTTCGTTTTTAGTTTTTTGTTTTTCGCTTCGAGCCTGGTTCAGGCTTGGTGCATGCTTCCGCGCGCACCACGAAAAACAAAAAACCTCTTTCCCCGCTTACCCCTGCTCTGGACCTCTTCCCCCGTTTACCCCTTCTCCGGCGGCAGGCACACGTTGTCGTACTTCGAGAAGTCGAGCCAGTGCACCGGTCCGTCCGCCGGCAGGAGGACGTCCGCGGCCTCGTCCGGCCCTTCCGACCCCGCCTTGTAGTTGGGGAAGTTCTTGGCGGCGGTGGAGCCCCAGTGCTTGATCAGCGGGTCCAGGTATTTCCACGACAGCTCGGTCTCGTCGGAGCGGACGAACAGGGTCGGGTCGCCGATCACCGAGTCCAGCAGCAGGCGCTCGTAGGCGTCGGCGCTGGGGTCGAAGTGATCGCTGTAGCAGAAGTTCATGGACGTGTCGGTGAGGTCGAAGCTCTGGCCCGGGTTCTTGCTGGTCAGCTCCAGCAGGATGGCCTCCTGGGGCTGGATCTTGAACACGATCCGGTTCTGCTGGACGTGGGGCTCCTTGGTGTTGAAGAGGATGCGCGGCAGGCGCTTGAAGGTGACCGCCACCT
>CBILQL010000723.1:0-2762 GCA_966238865.1 uncultured bacterium | reverse complement strand
GCCCTGCTCAAGAAGGACGAACGCACCGGCCTGCAGCTGGGGAGCCTCGGACCCGTCAAGGAGCTGTCCCTCAAGGATATCGAGGCCCGCAAATAACCTCAGGGACGAAGAACGGGGATCCCGGGAAACCCGCGAATTCGGGCTTTTTCCTGGGCGTTTGGCATGATTCTCCGGTTTTTGCACTTTAATATCGAGCCTCGACGGAGGCCCTTCCAAGGAATGCCATGAGTACTCGACGCGTCGTCATCACCGGCCTCGGCACAGTCAATCCCCTCGGCCTTTCCGTGCAGGAATACTGGGGAAACCTCGCTGCCGGCCGCAGCGGCATCCGCATCGTGGACCGCTTCGACAATTCCACCCTGGCCAGCCGCATCGGCGGCCAGGTGCCGGAATTCGACTACATGCCGTATTTCAAGGACCAGAAGATGGCGCGCCGGCTGGACCGGGCCATCGTCTACGGGCACGTGGCCGCCACCCAGGCGCTGCGCGACAGCGGGCTCCACGAAAGCGGCTTCGATCCGGAACGGGCCGGGGTCTCCATCGGCACCGGCATGGGCGGGGTGTCCACCTTCGAGCAGGAGGACACGGTCAGGGTGCAGCGGGGCCACAAGCGGGTCTCGCCCTTCTTCATCCCCCTCATCCTTCCCAACACCGTGCCGGCCTATTTCGCCATCGAGAACAACCTCCAGGGGCCGAACTTCACCATCCGGTCCGCCTGCGCCAGCGCCAACCACAGCATGGGGGAGGGCTATGAAATCGTGAAGCGCGGCGACGCGGACATCATGTTCGTCGGCGGCTCCGAGTCCGCCCTGTGCGAGGTTATATACGCGGGCTTCGGGAACATGAAGGCCCTGTCCACCCGCAACGAGGATCCCGCCGGCGCCTCCCGGCCCTTCGACAAGGGCCGCGACGGCTTCGTGATGGGCGAAGGCGCGGCCGTGCTGGTGCTCGAGGAGCTGGAGCATGCCAGGCGCCGCGGCGCGCGCATCTACGCCGAATTCGCCGGCTACGGCCAGAGCTGCGACGCCCACCACATCACCGCCCCCCATCCGGAAGGGCACGGCGGATACCGGGCCATGAAGAACGCCCTGGCCTCGGCCCGCATGCTCCCCGAGGACGTGGACCTGATCAACGCCCACGGCACGTCGACCCCGCTGGGAGACGCCGGCGAGACCAAGGCCATCAAGAAATGCTTCGGCGACCATGCCCGCAAGCTGCAGATCCACTCCACCAAGTCCATGATCGGTCATGCGCTCGGCGCCGCCGGAGCGGTGGAGGCGGTGGCGCTCATGCTGGCCCTGGCCAAGGGCGTCGTCCATCCCACCATCAACCTGACGGATCCGGATCCGGAATGCGATCTCGACTACGTGCCCAATGTGGCCGTGGAACGCGAGGTGCGCGCCGTGCTCTCGAACTCCTTCGGCTTCGGCGGGCATAACGCCAGCCTGATTTTCAAGCGCTTTGCAGCCTGACAGCCCCTGAAAGGATGGTTGCCCGGCCGCGTGTCGGCGCATGTCCTGGCGGACCCGGCGCGACACGATGCACGCGAGGATTGGCCTGCGGCGTCCGAATGAATATACTGTACGCGTGGCTGCCCGCCTTTTGAACACGCTTCGGCTGCCGGGCTTGATCCTGGCCTTTTGCATCTGCGCCGTCCTTTCCCCGTCGGCGGCCGCGGAGAAGCCTGCCGCCAGGACCGTGACTACTGCCGATTCCGCCAAGCCCGCTCCGGCCAAACCTACCCCCTCCAAACCCGCTCCCGCCAATCCCGCCCCCGCTCCCTCGAAGCCGGTCCCCGCCCGGAAGATCACCGAAGGCCAGAAGGACTTCTGCAACCTCATCCGCCATTGCGGCCTGCCTGAACCGGCAGGCTATTGCCCGCCTCCTGCCGATCTGGAGAAGCCGTCCTTTACCTACGACAGCGCCCGCTGCCTGGAGGCCCGGCTGCTCAACGGACGGGGTGTGACGCCGACCCACCCCGTCGTCGGGTACAAGCTGTACCGCTTCCTGGGGATGGAATACCGGATCATCTACAACGTCGAGGACGCCCTGCCCATCAGCGAGGCCCGCCTGGCCTATCTCCTGGCCGACCTGCCCTTGGCGGCACGGCTGGTCAGCCATTTCCGCAAGGAGGCCTATACCGCCGAATACCTCGATACGGAACGGAAAGCCTTCAAAGGCACCAAGGGCAAGCGGCTCAGGGGCGAGGCCCGCCTGATTTCCGGCGATACCGGGGAGAAGCGCCTGTTCTATTTCGGATACGGGATGGCCGAGGTGGCGTTCTGGAAGCTGAAGGGCCCGGCCTTGATGGATTTCACCTATGGAGCCACCGGCCCCGGAGCCCTGAAATACAAGATGAAGCTGCTGGTCTTCCCCGGCAACGGCGTCATCAACAGCATCATGAACCTGGGCATGTTCCGCAAGGTGGTGCTGGGCAAGATCAAGGAAGTGCTGGTGGACATCACGGAGTCCGCCAAGCAGCTGGCTGCAGGAGGCGGCGCCGAGCTGCTCCGCAGTAAGGCCTGGTCGGCCGAGGAAAAGCGCAAGATTGAGGAATTCCTCAAGCTACCTTGAACTGGCCTACTTCATTGTTGCTGCTCCTCCGGGAATCCGGTTTTAGTTCCCTACAATAACGGCTTTATCATCCTCACCCCCCACGATAGATGGGACAAAACATCCTATTGGTGTTATAAATCCTTTATTGACATGGCTTTAGCTGGTTGCTTGCAACAGGGAGATGGGCTAGTTCAGGGGAGGTGGCA
>CBILQL010000722.1:0-2768 GCA_966238865.1 uncultured bacterium | reverse complement strand
CGATGAAGGACAGGCCCAGGCGGTTGTAGCTGAGCGTCTCGCTGCGCGCCTCCAGGGCGTCCGGGGACGGCCGGCTCTCCCAATCCAGCCTGCGCCAGGTCGCGCCGGCCCGCCAACCCCGCGCCGGGGCCGCGTCGGCGCCCAGCTCCCAGAGGAAGGCATGGTTGCGGGCGTAGTGGAAGCGCTTCATCCCCTCCGAGCCCGGCGGGAGGCGGCGGCCCAAGGTGACGGCTTCCGCCTCCTGGAACCGGCCCCAGGCCTCCCATCCGCCCCGTTCCCCGGGACGGGCTCCGGGGCGGGTTCCGGGGTGGGAATAAGCCAGGCGGGTGTCCAGGGCACGGGAGGAATCGCAGAGCCAGAACTCGCTGTCGGGACGTCGGGGCCGGGCATAGGCGTAAGCCCCCAGCGCGGACACCGAGCCGCCCAGGGCCGGGACCCGCGCCAGCAGGCGATGCGTGCGGACCCGGGTCCGGTAGGCGCCAGCCACCGTCTCCCCGCTTCCCAGGGTATCCAGGTTGCGGACGGAGAACGCCTCGTCGACATCCTCCTGGCGCATGCCCAGTTCGAGGCGCCATTGCGCCAGGCGGCCGCCCGCCAGCATCCAGGCGAAGGACTGGCGGCGGGCGTCGGGAAGGGAAACGACGGCATCCAGGAAGGGGCGGCCTTGCGGCCCGCCGGATAGTCCCGCCGGCCCGTCCGACCCACCCGGCCCGGCCTGCAGCAGGCTCTGCATCCAGGTGAAGCCGAAGGCGGTCCGCTCCGTCCCCAGCCGGGAGTCCAGTTCCCAGGGCTCGCGGTGGCGGTTGCGATCGAGGGCGCCCGTCCAGGTGACGGCGAAGGCGGACCCCGGCAGGGGCGACGCCCACAGGGTCTCCGCGGCGCGGGCGGAGAGGATTTCCGACGCGCGGTCCCCGGCGCCGGCCGATCGGTCCAGCGCGCCGAGCCAGGACGCCTCCGAGGTCCATTGCCAGCGGCGGCCGGGCTCCGGCCCGGCCAGCCAGGCCGTATCCGGCGAGTTACCTCCGATCCCGGGGAGGAAATCCCGGGAATCGGCCAGGTTGGCCCGCCAGAGGCGGCCCTGGGCGGCCGCGGGGACGGCGGCGAGGAGCAGCAGGAGGGCCTGGATTCGCGGCATGCCCCAGGAATATACCAGCATCCGGCCCGCCGGATTCCCCGCCGGCGGCCTCCCTGCCGGGAAACAGGGGCGCGGCGCGGAGGAACGTGCTATGTTAATGGGCCAGGTATTCGTCCCATGGAATCGCTCCCTCCCACCGGCCCCGGCGTCCTCCCCGGCCGCCGGCATCTCCGCCGCCGCCGTCGCGCCAAGGCCGCCCGGCTCGCCGCCGCCGCGGCGATTCCGGCCGCCCTCCTTTGCCTGGCGGCCTGCTTCGGGAACGGCGGAGACGGCGACGGTCCCCGGCCCGACTATTACCCCACCTCGGTGGAGGGCCTGCCGGCCGCGGTCCCCTCGGAAACGCTGGAGCCCGCCGACGGCGATACCGTGATCCTGACCGCGGCGCCGGTCAAGAAGGTGCTGCAGGGCCGGGAGGTGCGCATGCACGCCTACAACGGCTCCATCCCCGGCCCGCTGTTCAAGGTGCGCCAGGGATCCCGCATCACCCTGCGCATCCGCAACCGCCTCGGCGTCCCCACCACTTTGCATCCCCACGGCGTCCGGGTGGAGAACCGCTTCGACGGCACCCCCGGCCTGCAGCGGGAGATCGCCGACGCCGACTCCTTCGACTACACCCTCGATTTCCCCGACCCGGGCCCCTTCTGGTACCATCCCCACGTCCGCGAGGCCTACGCCCTGGAGATGGGCCTGTACGGCGGCATCCAGGTGATCCCCCGCGACAGCGCCTATTGGCCCCCGGTCAACCGGGAAGCCTTCCTCCTCCTCGACGATGTGCTCACCGACGCCGCCGGCATCGTGCCCTTCCGCAAGGACATGTCCGATCACGCCATGATGGGCCGATTCGGCAACGTATTCCTCGCCAACGGCGACACCGCCCTCACCCTCACCGTCAAACGGTCGGAAGTGGTCCGGTTCTTCCTGACGAACGCCTGCAACAGCCGGGTGCTGAACCTGGGATTCTACGTCCGCGACGCCGCCGGCATCTGGCGCACCCGCAACCCGATGCGGGTCTCAGGTTCCGACATGGGGCGCTACGAGGCGTTCCACCGGACCTACACCGACATCCTGTCCCCCGGCGAGCGGATCGCCGCCGAGATCCCCATCTACGACACCACCACGCTGTACCTGAACCACGTGCTCGCCATGCCCGACCTCCCGGCCGACGCCTACCCGATGATCACCCTGGCGACGATCAAGGTGCTCCCGGAGGCCGCCCTCCCCTCCTATCTCGACGCGTTCAACCTTCCGGCCGCCCGCCTCCATGCCGGCGCCAGCCTCGACTCCTTCCGCGCCGACTGCGCTCGCCCCCCGGCCACGCGCCTGCTCCTCACCGTGGCCATGGACCACTCGGCCATGAACCATGCGCCCCTGGCCAAGGCCGCCCACGACGATCCCAACGGCAAGGGCGTCGAATGGGTGGAGCATCCCACCATGGGCATGGACAACTCGGCGTCGAACGCCGCCAACACGCGCTGGATCATCCGGGACACGGACGCCGGAACCGAGAACCACGACATCTACTGGGCCTTTGCGCGGGGCGACCGGGTGAAGATCCGCATCTACAACGATTCCCTGTCCATGCATCCCATGCCCCATCCCATCCATTTCCACGGCCAGCGCTTCCTGGTCGTCG
>CBILQL010000721.1:0-2772 GCA_966238865.1 uncultured bacterium | reverse complement strand
CCAGGATGAGCCACAGGCGCTCCACCAGGGGGAAGGGCAGGGGGGCGAAACGGGCCGTCATGGCCTCGGAGGAGATCACCGGGCGCAGCACCACCGCTGGCTTGCCGCCCTTTTCCAGCGGCAGCAGCACCACCGGCATCTGCCAGAGGGTCGCGTACAGGTTCTCCTCGTAAAGGAATTTTGTGCAGAGGTCGTCCACCTCGCGCAGGAAGTCTAGGCGCTTGCGATCGCAATGGGCCTTCACCGCGCGGTAGGCCCCGGGCACGGCGCCGGCCTCGATCACCACCCGGTTCACCTCGCGGATGCGGTTGGTGAGGGCGACCGCGATTTTATCCCCGCGATCCCAGTCCTTGACGCCGCGCAGCAGGCACGGATGGGCATAGGTGCGGGCATCGCCCTGCACGCCCACGCTCTCCACCGGCAGCGCCTCGCCGTCCAGCCCGTCGTCGGCCCATTCCTTGGCCAGGTAGGCTTTCACCTTCTCCTGCAAGGCGGCCGGCAGGGTCTTTCCATCCTCCTCGTTGCACAGGAGGCGCACGCCCAGCCCGGGTCCCGGGAAGGGGTGGCGCCAGATGAGCTTTTCCGGGATGCCGAGCAGCAGGCCCAGCTCGCGCACCTCGTCCTTGTACAGGTCGGCGAGCGGCTCCACGATCAGCCCCTGCTCCAGCAGCTCGAGGATGGCGCCCACGCGGTTGTGGTGGGTCTTGATCACGGCCGCGTTGTGGGTGCCGCCGCTCTCGATGGTGTCCGGATAGATGGTGCCCTGGGCCAGCAGCCACTCCTTCGGATCGAGATCGAGCTCGGCCAGGGCTTGGTCCTTCACGGTCAGGAAGGTGTTGCCGATGGCCTTGCGCTTCCGCTCCGGGTTGCACTCGCCGCGCAGCGCGTCCAGGAACGCCTGGGATCCGTCGATGATCTTGAGATTGTGGAAGCCTTCCCGGTTCATGAACCGGATCACGTCCGCGCTCTCATCCTTGCGCATGAGGCCGTTGTCGATGTGCAGCCCCAGCACCCGGTCCGGCCCCAGGGCGCGGTTGAGCAGGGCGAAGGCCACCGTGGAGTCCACGCCCCCGGATACCAGCAGGAACACCTTCTTCCCGGCGCATTGCTTGCTGAGCTTGTCCTCCAGCGACTGCACGTAGTCGGCGACCTTCCACTCGAAGCGGCAGCCCGCGAGGACGAGGAAGTTCTTGAGGATGGCCATGCCTTCCTCGCTGTGGGTCACCTCGGGATGGAATTGCAGGCCGTAGATCTTCTTCGCGTCGTTCGCCACCGCCGCCAGGTCGCAATCCGCCGTGTAGCCCATCCGGTGGAAGCCGTCGGGCAGCTTCACCACCTCGTCGCCGTGGCTCATCCACACGGTCGACGACGGCGAGAGCCCCGCGAACAGGGGATGGCTGTGATCGGGGTGGAACTCCGCCGGTCCGAACTCCTGCACCTTGCCGCGTTTCACCTCGCCGCCCAGGGCGAGGCTCACCAGCTGGTGGCCGTAGCAGAGGCCGAGCACGGGCAGTCCGGTGGCGAGCAGCTCCGGATTCGCCTTGGGCGCGTCCGCGTCGTACACGGAGGAGGGGCCTCCCGAGAAGACCAATGCCTTGTACGCCAGCGCCTGGGACTTGCCCGCGCCGGGGGGGATGACCTCCGAATACACGCCCAATTGCCGGATGCGGCGGGCTATCAGGTGGGTGTACTGACCTCCGAAATCTACAACGCCGATTTTTTCCATTTATACGGACAATATAGCCAAAAACGGGCGCCTGGGTCGCTCCAGGGCTGGTCGCTTGGCGCTTCGCCGATGTCTGCGAATGCGGGGGCTGGGGCGGTTCCGGGGAGCCGGCGCGGGGGTGCTTGCGAAGACGGGGCGGCTTGGCGCGGGCACGGCCTCTCGGCTCAGACGGAAGCGGGTTTTTGCTTGGGTCTCCGGCTGCCCTGGGTCCGAGGGGCTTGCGGCGTAAGGCGGGGCCCGGCGATGCAATCCGCAGCCGACGCCGCTAAGGCCCAGGTTCGGGATCCTCCGCCCCCCTTCCCATGGTCCGGCCGCTTCCGATTCGCCTCGAGTCCGCGCCCGCGCCAATCCGCCCCGGCGCCGCCCGCTGTCCCGCGATGGGTCCCTGGACCCGTCGCAGCCCTTCGGGGGTGGGGGACTGGCGGTGGGGCGATCAGGGGAGCGGACCGGGAGGCTCCCGGGCGATCGGGAGGACGTCCGGTAGGCGAATTACATCGGGGTTTAGGCGGGGCGGGTCTACTACTGTGCGGCATCCTTATTTGGTCAGTACCGTCTCGGCGATTTTTGACTTGGTCGATGGCTTGACCTTGATTTCCACCCTTTGGTTCAAGCGGTTCAGGAAACCCAGTAATCTTTCGACGCTGTAGCGGGAAAGGTTTCCGCCTTTGAGCCTTGAAAGCTCCGGCTGTCTGATTCCAAGCAATGCGGCCGCCTTGGTTTGGGTCAGATCTTTTTTTCCAATCAGATCGATGAGCAATAGGCCAAGCTCGGCCTTGATTTGGTGAAAGCCAAAATCTTTGATTCCAAGGTCTTGGAAAACGTTTCCAGCGCTCCTGCTGTGATTGTTCCCTTCAGACATGGTCTTCTTCCAATCGTTTGGCAGCCTTACCCAATGTGAGGCATGTCCGTGGCTTCAAGCGTGCTCTTGTTCTATTTAGTAGCACGCGCCAGGGTATGGTAGGCCACGAATCTTCAAATCAAACTTATTCTTAGTTTTTTCCCCAGAACGGTGGCTGCTCTCTCAAGAGTTTGAAGAGTTACGGAAG
>CBILQL010000720.1:0-2776 GCA_966238865.1 uncultured bacterium | reverse complement strand
TGGACATGCCCAAGCAAATGGCCAAGGCGCGAAGGATGTTCTTCCGGAGCCTGTTCTCGGCCTGATTCCGTCCGGGTCCTGCCCCGGCTTCAACGGTCGCTATCGTATGCCTCCGGGCCGTTCTTGAGTATGTTATTCCGCATGCCGGATTCCTCCCCCCGCAACCGCCTGCTCATCGGCTCGGCGCTGGCCATATCCGCCGCGCTGGCCCTCGGCCTCGCGGCCTGCTCCCTGTTCAACCCCACGCGGGGGCTCAAGGACTGCCGCTATGACTTCCTCGCTTTCGCCTTCGCCAGCGTGGACGGATCCAGCACCTATTGGACCGTCGACATGGGGGTGAAGAATCCCAATACGCGTCCGGTGACCCTGCAGAAGATGCGCTTCGCCCTGCTGCGCGGTCGAGATACTCTGGTGTCCGCCTGGAACCCGGAGCGTCGCGATCTGGCGCCCGGGGATTCCACGGTCCTCCAGACCACCCTGCAATTGCCCCATGCCATCCTCCAGCGCCTGCCGCCCTCCCTGCTGGCCGAGACGCGCGCCGAATTCACCTTGACCGGGGAAGCCTATCTGCAAACCTGGGTGGGCGAGGTGCGCGTGCCCGGCGCTCTGAACCGGACCCTCCATGTGAACATGCCGGAGCAGGTGGCCAAGGTGCGGAATATCTTCATGCGCAACCTGTTCAAGGGTTTCGGCAGGCCGAAAACGGAATCTCCCGCCGCGCCGGATGCTCCTCCCCAGCCTGCGGGCCCGGCGGTCTCCCCGAAAGACGAACCCCTGTAAGGGCGCCCGCCGCGGAGCACGACCAGGTTCCGGGTTCCGGGGTTCAGGCGAAGACATTCCCCGACAGATAGCGGTCCCCGCGGTCGCAGACGATGCCGACGATGAGGCCCTGCTTCAGGGTCTTGGCCAATTCCACCGCGCACCACAAGGCACCGCCGGAGGAAATCCCGGCCATCACGCCTTCCTTGCGGGCCAGGTCGCGGGTGAAGGCCTCGGCCTGGGCCTGGCTCACGTCCATGATGCGGTCCACCCGTTCCTTCTCGTAGATCTTGGGCAGGTATTCGGTGGGCCAACGCCGGATGCCGGGGATGCAGGACCCGTCGGTGGGCTGCGCCCCGATGATCTGGATGGCCGGGTTCTTCTCCTTGAGGAAGCGGGAGACGCCCATGATGGTCCCGGTGGTCCCCATGCTGGATACGAAATGGGTCACCGCCCCCTCCGTGTCCCGCCAGATCTCCGGCCCGGTGGTCTCATAATGCGAGATGGGATTATCCGGATTGGAGAATTGATCCAGCATGTGGAATCCGCCCTGGGCCACCTTGGCCCGGGCATAGTCGATGGTGCCTTCCATGCCCTGCTCCGCCGGGGTGAGATGCACCACGGCCCCGTAGGCGCGCATGGTCTTGACCCGCTCGGCGGTGGCGCTCTCCGGCATCACCAGGTGCATTTCGAAGCCGGACACGGAGGCGATCATGGCCAGGGCGATGCCGGTATTGCCGCTGGTGGGCTCGATGAGCTTCATGCCCGGCTTCAGCGTTCCGCGGGCCAGGGCATTCAGGATCATGGATTTGGCCGGCCGATCCTTCACGGAACCTCCGGGATTGTTGCCCTCCAGCTTGGCGAAGATGCGCACCGCGGGATTCGGATTGAGCCGCTTGATTTCCACCATGGGCGTGTTGCCCACAAGATCCAGGACGTTCATGGTTCGGTTTCCTTGCTCGTTCTAAAATAACAATCGCATCCCTTTTTCGGCCGGTTTTCCGGCTTCCGGAGGTCGCCCCGGGGCTACGTAAAAATTCTACCTATAGCCGGAAGCCATGAACAAGCAGGCAGCCAAGCAGCGCATTACGGAGCTCCGCAAGCTCATCGCCATGGCCGACGAGGCCTATTACCAGCAGGGCCATTCCCCCATGTCCGACGAGGAATACGATCGGCTGGTGCGGGAATTGGCGGATATCGAAACCGAGCACACCGATCTCAAGCAGGCCGGTTCACCTACCGAATTGGTAGGCAGCGACCTCACCCCCGGCTTCCGCAAGGTGGAGCACAAGTACCCGATGCTCAGCATCCAGAACACCTACTCCGAGGAGGAGGTGCTGGACTGGCATCGGCAGGTCACCGAGAAGGTGGACCCCGCCGATCTGGAATACGTGGCCGAGCTCAAGATCGACGGGGTGGCCATGAGCCTCATCTACGAAGGCCGCAAGCTGGTCCAGGCGGTGACCCGCGGCGACGGCACCCGCGGCGACGAGGTCACGGCCAATATCCGGACCATCAAGAGCATCCCGACCGAGCTCCCGCCCAAGGCTCCCTCCGAACGCTTCGAAGTGCGGGGCGAAGTGTACATGACCCGGGAGAACTTCAAGGCCTTCAACGAATACTCCCTGCTCCAATACGGCAAGGAGATGCAGAACCCCCGCAACACGGCATCGGGCAGTCTCAAGCTCAAGGACCCGGCGGAGACGGCCCAGCGCAAGCTCGACTTCTTCGCCTACGCCATCCTCCGGGACGGCGTGGAGGGCTCCCATTGGGCCAACCTGGAAACCCTGAAGGCCTACAAGTTCCCGGTCAACGAACATCGCGCCAAGGTCAAGACCATTCCCGAGGTGATGGAGACCTGCGCCAAGTGGCTGGCCATCCGCGACGATGCAGCGGCGCTGACCAGCGGCGGCTATTGGCACGACCTCCGCCAGCAGCAGCCGGCGCGGGAAGTTTCGGACCCCGAATTCCAGGAGCGACTGCTGGAAAGCCTGGCGCAACTGACCGGCGTCCCGAT
>CBILQL010000719.1:0-2777 GCA_966238865.1 uncultured bacterium | reverse complement strand
TCCTCGGGCTGCTCAGCTCGTGGCACGGGCCTGGGGGGCGGTCGAGCCGGGCGCCGGGCGGCCCGGGGGGGGGCCGCGGGCGCCGCCGCGCCCGGCTCCGGCGGCCGCTTCCGCCGATCCGGCGGCCGCGGCCACGGCAGCGCCTCCGGGCCGGGGCGTCAACAACGCCTTCTACGACACCCTGGGCGAGCGCTGGTACGAGGCCAGCGACGACCCGGTGGCGCTCCTTCGCGCCGAGGGGCGGCTCAAGAATCCCTGGGTGCTGGAACGCGTCGCCGCCGCCTTCCCCGGGCGGTCCTGCCGCGTGCTGGACGTGGGTTGCGGGGCGGGATTCCTCTGCAACGCCCTGTCATCGGCCGGGCACCGGGTCGAAGGCGTGGACCTCTCCCGGGGCAGCCTCAAGGTGGCCCGCGGGCGGGACGCCACCGGGCGATCGCTCTGGCGCGTCGCCGACGCCTACCGTCTGCCCTACCGCGACGGGAGCTTCGACGCGGCCGCGGCCCTGGACTTCCTGGAGCACGTGGACCGGCCCGGCGCCGTGATCGCGGAGGTCGCGCGGGTGCTGAAGCCCGGTGGGCGCTTCTTCTTCCACACCTTCAACCGCAACCTCCTCTCCTGGCTGGTGGTCATCAAGGGCCTGGAGTGGTTCGTCCGCAACACGCCGGAGCGCATGCACGTGCTGCCGCTGTTCATCAAGCCCCGGGAGATGGACGCGCATTGCCGGAGGGCAGGCCTCGCGCCGGCGGAATGGACCGGGATGCGTCCCCGGCCTGAAACGCGCGCCTTCTGGAGGATGCTGCGGACGGGGCGGGTGCCGGCGGATTTCGAATTCCGCTTCACCCCTTCGCTGGCGATCGCCTACCTGGGGATGGCGGTCAGGAGGCCCTGACTTTATGGGGGCGAAGGAGCGAGGCCGCGCGGCCCGCCGTAGCCGCCGGTATCAGAAGCTCATCCGCCACATGGCCTCGAGGCCGTGCACCAGCTCGTCCTCGCCCGGCATCTCGGTGATGGGCTGCAGCAGGGTGTAGTCGACCAGCACGCTCACACGCGGGGCGAAGAAGTAGTTCGCGCCCGCGGTGTAGCGCAGCCTGCCGTCGTTCTCGCCGCCCTCCCCGGAGCCTACCTCGAAGTCCGGGTCCTGGCCCTCGATGCGCAGCACCAGCTCGCTGGCCCGCCCGCGGGAGTAGTCCTCGTGCCAGACGGCCATGGCGTAGAAGGCCATGAACAGCGAGGACCCGGAAATGATGCGGGAGTCGCGACCCTGGTGGTTGTCCCCCCAGGCGATTTCGCCCAGGAGGCGCAGGGGGGCGAGATTGAGGTCCACGCCCACCTCGTAGGCCGTGTTCACATGGTAGTCGAAGTTCGCCGGATCGGTCGTGTCCTCGGCGGCCTTGGTGGAGATGGCGCCTTCCACCTTGAGGGGACGGAAGGGCTGGACCTGGATCCGGAAGCCGAAATCCTTGGCCTTGAACCCCGCGTCCCGCGCCTCGTAGTGCTGACCGGCATAGGCCGTGGCGGGATTGTTGGTCTGCTTGCCGTTGAAGATGCCGGCCTCGTAGGTGACGGGAACGCCCTCGTCCTCGAAACCGCCGTGGAACAGGAGGCCCAGGTCGTAGGAGGAATAGCCGGTGGTGTTGGCCAGGAAATCGTGGTAGAGCGTGGTGCGCTCCACCGTGTACAGGCCCTTGGAGCTGGACAGGGCCTCCTGGGAGAAGGGCCGCTTGAGCTTGCCGCCCTTGATGCCGAAGAAGTCGTTGAGCTTCCAGGCCAGGTACACGGCCTCGGCGCCGAGCTGGCGGCCGTTGCCCTCCAGCGAGAACTGGCCCTCGAAGGAGAAATGGTCCCCCAGGGCGCCGGCGAGGTCCAGCCGGGCGCGGCGCAGCTCGAAGCCGAGCCGCTTGTCCCGGTCCTCGTCGGCGGTCATGTCCTGGTAGGACGCCTTGAGCTGGAAGGTGCCGCCGACCTTCAGGCCGGCCAGACCGGGAGCCTCGACCACGGCGGGCTCGACGACCTTGTGCACGCTGTCCCGCGCCGCCGCCGCCGGGGCCGGGAGCACCGGCAGGGCGGCGGTATCGGCCGCCTGGCCGGGGACAGGCGCGCCTTCCGCAGGGGCTGCGGTGGCCTGGGCGACGCTTGCCGGAGCCGGGGCCGCCACACTGTCGGGGGCGGCGGACGGGACGATCGCCGGGGACGCGGCCACGGCAGGGGACGCGGCGGCAGCGGTGCCGCCGGCGGGGGGTTGGGCGGCGCCGGGATCCGCGGCCAGCGAGGCCTGGAAGAGGCCCAGGGCCAGGATGAGCTGGATCGATGTCAGTCGCATGCGTGTTTCCTCCGAAGGTCGGCTCAGAAAGGTAACACAGTGCGCATTTCGGCCGGCGTCAGCTCCCGCCAATCGCCCGGGGCCAGTCCCGCGAGCGTGAAGGGTCCGATGGCCTCGCGGATGAGGCGCAGCGTGGGATGGCCCACCGCCGCCGTCATCCGCCGCACCTGCCGGTTGCGCCCTTCGACGAGGCGCAGGGTGATCCAGGCGGTGGGGATGCTTTGGCGCACGCGGATGGGGACGCTGCGGGGCGGGAACGATTCCCCTGCGGGGAAAGGCTCGGCGCCCGCGGGCAAGGTGCGGCGTCCCTCGATTACCACGCCGCGGCGCAGGGCCTCCAGGGCGCGCCCGTCGGGGATGCCTTCGACCTGCACCCGGTAGGTCTTGGGGAGCTTGGAGGCCGGCGAGGCCAGGCGGTGGATGAGCGGGCCGTCGTCGGTGAGCAGGAGCAGCCCCT
>CBILQL010000718.1:0-2784 GCA_966238865.1 uncultured bacterium | reverse complement strand
GATCTCCCCCTTCCACGGCGCCGAATGGTCGCGCAACCGCCTGGAAGGGCTGCGACGGAGCCTGCCGGCGGGAACCGTCCTCCACGAGGCGTTGGGCCCATGGATCTCGGAATGGGACTTCCAGGAGGCGGTCTGGAAGGATCCCGAGATTTGGCGGAGGGTGCGCCTGGAAGGCATCGGGCGTCCGACCCCGGCCGCCGATCTGATCCGCCCCATCATGGAAGCGATAGGCCGCGACCGGCTCGTGGAACGCTTCGCGCCGGCCCTGGAGGCCGCCCTGGCCTCGGGATCCACCCTGTGGGCGGCGGCTTCCGATCAGGTCGCCCTCGGTTGCCTCGGCTGGCTGGCTGCGCGCGGGGTCCGCGTGCCCCAGGACATCGCCCTGTCCGGCTTCGACGATACGCGCGAAGCCCTGCGCCACGGCCTGACCAGCGTCCGCTTCGACACCCAGGCCATGGCGCGCGCCATGGTGCGCCAGGTGCTTTCGCCCAGGGGCGGACCTCGCCGGCCGATCCGGTACGAAGGCGAGGTGGTGGCCCGCGCCTCCACGCCCATGCGTGCGCAGGGCGGCTGAGACGCGGCCGGTTCCGGCCGCCTCAGGGCCCGGGGCCGCCGTGGAGCCGGGCTTCCTCGTCCTCGAGCTTCACCGGCGGCGCGCCGTCCTCCTGGGAGGGGTCCTTGCCGGGCACTTCGTCGAACAGGCGCATGTCCGCGATTTCATTGGCGGAGGCGTAGCCCTTGCGCCTGCCGCCCTGTCCCTTGGGTTTGTTGCGGGTCGCGGTTGCCGACTTCGCCATGAGCCGCTCCTTCCCCCGGCGGGACCCGCGGGCCCCGTCCGGCCGCAGGCCTGTCGATGACAGGCCTATTAATAAGATAACTAGCGGGAGCGGGGGAGCCCTCAGATGGCCTGTTTCACGGCCTCGACGAGCTGGTAGGGGGAAAAGGGCTTCTGCAGGAACCAGGTGCGGCCCTGATCGAGGATTTCCGCGAGCCGGCTGTAGAAGTGGCTGTAGCCGGAAATGAAGAGCACCGGGAGGTCCGGGTACCGGCGGCGCACCGCCTCCGCCAGGCTCAAGCCGTCCATGCCGGGCGGCATCTGGATGTCGGTCACGACGAGATGGACGCTGGCGCCGTGGGATTCCAGCAGGCCCAGGGCCTCGTCGCTGCTCCCCGCCTGCAGGATGCGGAATCCCGTATCCGAAAGCACCACCCGCATCAATTTGCGGATGGGCTCCTCGTCATCGACAAGGAGGATAGACGGCCTCGGCGGCGCATCGGGCGAATCCATCATGGTCGTTCTCCTACCCGGCTCCGGGCGGCAGGGAGTGCGCCTGCGCCGGCCGCTTGAGGCAGAAAATTAATTACTCGGACGGGAGCGTCGCAATCGAAATCAGATCACGCGCGCAGCGTGGCGGACAGCTTCTTGGGAGCGATGGCGCGCCAGCTTTCCACGATCCATTGGCGCAGCAGATCCATGGGCACGTCGGCGGACCTCTTGAAGGACGCGCTGACCCAGCCGCTCCTGCCCAAACCGTAACCAGTCGGTTGCGCCCAGGGCTGCATCAGGGCGAAGGCGCCGCTCAGCGGCAGCTTGACGGATGCCTTGAGGATGCCGTCCTCCAGGGACGTCACCAGGAAGATTTTCCTCCCCACCTTGTACGCGCTGTGGCCCCAGGGGAAATCCTCGTGCGCCCCGGGAAGCGCCAGGGCGGCCTTCCGCAGCGCCGCGGCGGCTCCCGCGAGACCCGTGCTGCTTGGTTTCCGCTTAGGCTTCGGCTCGGGTTCCCTCCTGGGTTTCCGCTTGGGCCGCCCCTTCCGCGCCTCCGCCGCTTTCCCCGCCATGCTCAGCCTCCGTTCCCGTTCCCGATTCCGATCCGATCGTCCAGATCCTCCTGGGAATCGAAGCTGTAGCCCAGATCCTTCAGCAATCCGTCCTCGATGCCGTATATCCAGCCGTGCACGGTGACCTTCTGTCCGCGCGCCCACGCGTCCTGGATCACCGTGGTATTGCACACGTTGCGCACCTGCTCCACCACGTTCAGCTCGCAGAGGCGGTTCACCTGGACGGCGACGCCTTTCAAGGCGTCCACTTCCGCCCTGGACTTGGCGTACACGTCCCGGATGTGGCGGAGCCAGTTGTCTATGAGACCGTGCGGCTTGTTCTCGAGGGCGGCGCGCACGCCGCCGCAGCCGTAATGGCCGCAGACGATGACGTGGCGCACCTTGAGGTGGTCGACGGCGAACTGGAGCACCGACAGGCAGTTCATGTCGGTATGGATGACCAGGTTGCTCACGTTGCGGTGGACGAACACCTCGCCCGGGGCCAGGCCCGTGATCTGGTTGGCGGGCACGCGGCTGTCCGAGCAGCCGATCCAGAGGTATTGGGGCGCCTGCAGCTTGGCCAGCTTGCCGAAGAAATCGGGATTCTCATCCACCATCCTGGCCGCCCAGGCCCGGTTGTATTCGAGGAGTTGTGCTAGGGTCTTCCTGTTCGTACGCATGCTGTGCAAGTCTAGAAATTCACTGACCCATCCCCGGGCTCCGGAAGACCGCCCGCCGTTTTTCGCGCGTGGACGGCTTTCCGCCCCGTTTTTGGGGTTTTTGTAAAAAATCGTCAATGAAACGAGGGGGTGCGGATGTCCAAGGCCTATTTCCGCGGCCCTGGCGGAAAACCTGCCCCATGGGACTGGACACTAACGGTCTGTTCGTCCATTTCATACAAAACGCCGGTCCGGCGCCAACGGGAGATCCTGCTTGAACCTCTTCTCTTCGACCCAGCCCTCG
>CBILQL010000717.1:0-2789 GCA_966238865.1 uncultured bacterium | reverse complement strand
ATAGGAACGGACCTGTCCCGAATAGCGGCAACCCCACTCGAACAACCTCCGCAGCAAAGCCGGTGTATCCACCCGCGTCATCAGCAGCACGTCGCTCGCATCTCGGCGAAAGGCCAATGGGGAAGACGCAGGACCTCGAATCGACCAGCCAGGCTTTCTGTCATTCCTTGTCGCACCAGGAGCGGAGCGGGGCCGAGCAGGACCACCTTGAGAGGGCGTTTCGCGCGCGTATCCTCATCCCACAAGCGCTTGACGGTTTCGGACCACCCGGGGATTTTCTGGATTTCGTCCAAGGCCAGGACCGCCCCCGGTTTTCCCGTCTTATCGGCGGCCGCTCTCGCCCTGTCCCATTGGGCCGCCAACCAGTTCGTATCCCCAAGGGTCGGCTCATCGGCGGATGCCGACACTGCAGGCAGGTCGACACGTTCCAGGACCTGGCCCACCATGGTGGACTTCCCGACCTGCCGCGGGCCTGCCACCACTTGCACGAATCGTCGCGACTCCTTCAATCTGCGCTCCAGGATGGCCGACTGGTCCCGCTCGAAAGCCGGCTTTTTCATTTTGTTCATGTTATTGAGTAATGACAGCAAGGGACTGGCGAAATTTTTACTTTCGAGACATGCCCAAACTGCGCGTCGAAAGCTTCTCGATTTCCCTGGACGGCTACGGAGCCGGCCCGGACCAGAGCCCGAAGGAACCCCTGGGCATGGGCGGCGAGTCCCTGCACGAATGGTTCTTCCCGACCCGGACCTTCCTCCAGATGGGGGGCAAGGAGGGCGGGACCACCGGCCTCGACGACGAGTACGCGGCCCGCGGCTTCCGCAACGTTGGCGCATGGATACTGGGACGCAACATGTTCGCCCCCTCCCGCGGACCCTGGCCGGACGACGGTTGGAAGGGATGGTGGGGGAAGAATCCGCCCTACCATGTGCCCGTCTTCGTCCTCACCCACCATGCGCGGGAACCCATCGTCATGGAGGGCGGCACCGTGTTCCACTTCGTGACCGAGGGGATCGGGCGCGCACTGGAGCTGGCCCGGAAGGCCGCGGACGGCAAGGACGTGCGCCTCGGGGGCGGGGTCTCCACCATCCGGCAATACCTGGAGGCGAAGCTCGTCGACGAGCTCCACATCGCTATCGCGCCGGTGCTGCTGGGATCGGGGGAAAGCCTGTTCGCCGGGTTGAACCTGCCGGCGCTGGGCTACAAGGTGGCGAAGACGGCGGCCTCGGAGAAGGCCACCCACGTGATCCTGGCGAGGGCCTGAAGCCTCGCCTTATCCGAGTCCGAGGGCCGCTTCCAGGTCCTTGTGTTCGAAGGCCGATCTCATCGATTCAATCTCCTTGGGTGGAATCCCCAAGGCGGCCGCCTCGGCGCGCCATCGTTGCACGACCTTGCCGGTGCGGGCGCCGATATGTCCGGCCTCCGACTTCTCCAAATCGAAATAGCCCGCGACGCTGATTGCCAGCTCCAAGGAAGCAGTACCGTCCCGTTCATCGATGGAAGTGGCCAGGACCCTGGGTTTGACGAATGTGGGAACGGGATTGATGTCATAGGCCGGAGAGAGCCTCCAACCGCCCAGGCCCGCATACAGGAACCCATGGTTCCGAAGGTGGTCATCCGTGTTCGAGACCAGGACGTTGAACAACATCCGCGACCAGAGCTCGCGCAAGTCCTCTTTCGGCGCCCGACCGTGCTGCCGGATGGCGTCGGCAATTTCCAGGTAACTGCGGGATTCCCTTTCATCCGCTCCCAGCATGCTCATCGCCGAAAGGAAGGGAATCCTTCCTGTCCCATGCCGATCGAATCGCTTCAGGAGCAGAACCGGCTTATCCGCCACGATTTCCAGCCTGGAATCCGCGGCGGATAGACCTGCCATTTTAGCCAGGCGGTTCGCCAGCGCCTCCCACCGAACCCGATCGATTTCGTCGTCCCGATGGGGGAATTTGGCCATGGCCAGGCCGCCATCGCGATCCCTTATCGAGGCCTTGGGCCGCGCGCCTCCCAGGGAGGATCCGGGTGCAAGCAGGAGACGCAGGTCTTCTTCGTCGTCGCTGTCGTCGAGAATCCTCTCCGCCGCGGACAGCAATCTCGGCAGTTCGATCAAGGGCGGTATCTTCGCGGCGCCGCCTTGCGCCAGGAACGGACCATCGGGGGATTCCGCGAATCTCACGGCGCCCTGGCGGGCCTCGTCGTCCACCATGAGCAGGTAATCCACCTCCTGCAATGTCCGCGGCGCCCCGCCCGCCCGCTCCGCGCGCCTCCGTTCCGCGCGCCGCATCAAGGATCGCCCCCACCGATCGGGCGCGGAATCTCCGATGGACCCGAACATGGGTTTGTCGAAGGTGGTATGGAACGGCCCGGGATCGAGCGTAAGGGCGGGCTCCAAGGAGAACCGATCCGCCCTTTCCAGCCAGCTCCGATCGTATTCGAACGTCGCCGTCTCCTTGTCCTTGCGCGTCCGGGCCCACAACCGTCCCGCCAATCGGGGAAACCCGTCGAGATCCACATGGACGAATATGGTTCGTTCCATCAACTTCCGCCCTTTCCTTGAGGCGGGGTGGGCTTTGGTTTCCGGGTCAAGTGGATACGTTTGGGAAGGTTCTCTTCTTCCAGCGCGAGGCCTACCGGATCATTCTTCGCATCGGACAGGTTTGGAAGCCCTTCCAGCAAGCCCAGAGCGAATAACACTGTCGCATAGGAGCCCATCGCCACTCCCGGCTCTCCACGCTCAATCTTGTGGAGCGTCATCCGGTTGATGGAGGCGCGCTGGGCCAGAAGCGCGGCGGGAA
>CBILQL010000716.1:0-2795 GCA_966238865.1 uncultured bacterium | reverse complement strand
TGCAGGGGACCTTCCGATCGATCCGCTTCCATAGGCCGGTCAAGACGCGACCGGTTACGTACCGGCCAGTAAAGAACCGGGCGGCCAAGACCCGGGCGGCCAAGAGCCGGTCGGCCGGGAAACGGCCGGCTAGTCGAGCACGGCCAGGCGCAGGGTCTTTACGCGGTCGCCGCGGCGCGCGCTGAAGGCATAGAGCCCCCGGGGCAGGGCGGCCAGGTCCAGCGCGTGCCGGCCGGAGGCGAACTCCCGCGCCGCCAGGGGAATGCGCCGTCCGTCGGCGGAAGCGGCCGCGACCTCCAGGGCGCCGGCCTCCCGCACGTCGAGGCGCAGGGACCGGCCCGACAAGGAGACATCCCACGACCCCGCGGCCGCAGAAGGACGCTCCGCCGCCACCGGGACCCCGGCCAGGCGGAAGGTCATGGTATCCCCGAGGGCGCTGATGCCCTCGATCTCGAGCCCGGAAGTCCCTCCGTCCCACCATTTGGAATCGGGCAGGGTGGCGTTCCCGAAGGCGACCTTGTTGCCGCTATGGAACAGATCGTTGGCCCCGCCCCCGTTCACGTTCTTCTCCAGGTCGAACCTGCCGTCGGCCTGCTCGATGGACACGCGGTAATGCCGGCTCGCGGTCATTTCCTGCCAGCTGTTGTCCCCCCGGGTGTCGATGTGCCAGATGGCCAGGCCGTCGTCGGGCATGTTGGCCCAGCGCCCCTTGCGGGCCACGTTCTCGATGACGAACAGTTCGCTCGTGAGGGTGGGATGGGCCCACTTGTACGCCCGGCTCGCGTTGGCGGGCACCTTGACGAGGCCGTCGGTCGCGGCGCGCAGGTCGACGAGGGTGTCCCATTTCTGGGTGGAGCGGAAGTAGGGGTTGGGCGGCTGGGGGTTCTTCGCGTTCTGCCCGGACATCACGCAGAAGGCGCCGGTCCCGCGGGAGTCGCTGTCGTAATCGTAGAGGTCTGGCCAGCCGAACAGCATGTGCCCGTTCTCGTGGATGATGGTGCCGATGTTCATGGACGAGGTCCCGATGTTGGACATCTGGTAGCCGGAGAGGCGCACCCCGTCCACGGTTATGGCCGAGACGGTGCCGCGATGGGGCCAGATGCCCTGCCCCCAGGTGGTGCCCGACGACCCGGCGTAGAGCACGTTCACGGCCACCACGGTCTTGTTGGTGCCGCTGGTGGTCAGGGTGGAATAGTCGAATCCCATGGCGTCCAGGCCGACCAGGGCCTCCCGGATCAGCTCGTAGGCCCCCGCGTATCCGTCGTTGCGGTCGTAGTAGGCCTTGTTGTTCTTGGCGGTATAGTAGTCGGTGACCAGCAGCGAGTAGTCGAGCTTCCCGTGGGAGATGTCCAGGTAATAGTCGCGGATGGAGCCGGCGTTGGAGAAGCGGTTGTAGCCGGGCTTGTTGCCCAGCTCCTCCAGTTCCGCCTTGGTGAAGTTCGCCCTGGCGTCCGGGAATTCCACCAGCAGGAACAGGCCCACCACCTTGCGCACCGAGTCCGCCGGGGCGGTCGAGGCGGCAGCCGGAGCCGCCAGCTTGGCGAGGGAGGCGGAGGGCAGGTCCACGCCCAGCTCGGCGGCCGCGGCGGCCCGGCGCGCCTGGCGGGCGGAGCGCTTGATGTCGAGGCCCGCGGTCAGGCCGGACGGCGCCGCCGGCTTGGCCAGGGCGGCGCCCTGTCGTCCCCGGTAGGCGACGCCGGTGGACAGGAGTTCGGCGCTGTCGGCGGAGAGGCGCGCATAGCAAACGAAGCGAGTGGCGGGATCTCGCACCAGGGTGAGGCCGTCCAATCCCTCCACGCGCGCATAGAACTCGTCTCCGAAGATGCGGACGTCGATGGGGGTGCCGTCGGGCTGCTCCAGGGTCTCGATGTCGCCCCAGCGCGGGGCGGCCTGGGAGCCGCCCGCCGCGAACAGGAGGCAGGCGGAAAACGCCAGGCAGGCGAAACGACGGCGGGGGGACCGTGAAAAGCGCATAAGCCTCCTAGGGGCGGATCCTGGCGCCGGCGACGGGCGCCTGTGGCGCCGGCTTCCGGGTATCGCCTTGGTAATATAGGCGGCGACCCCTACCAAGGCTTCGGATTCCAGATCCATCGGGGGGGTGGCGGGAGAAACCGTTTAAAAGTTTTGATCGGTGGAGGTTTCGGCCAGCCCCTCCCCCGTTTTGGATTTTTTGGGGATTTCGACGGCCGAAAGCGTCCCGGGCGCCGGGAACGCCTAGCGGATGTCCCCGCAGAGCAGGGGGCTCTGCTGCTTGAGCCAGGCCTGTGCCCGCAGCTTCACGTCCTTGACGGCATCCTCGGGCTTGGTGAAGTAGTACTGCCGGTTGGAACGGCCCGCGAAGGTGTCGCCCTCGGCGGGATTGGACACGAACTCGCGGCTTTCCGGCAGGCGCTTGTCCACCTCCTTGAGGATGGGCTCGGTGCCTTCCACCGAGCGGGTGGCCACGATGAGCATGTCCTTCTTGTACACCATGTAGTTGATGGCGAGGCGGGCGGTGTAGATCTTGGTCCAGGCGTTGCGCGAAACCTCGCCGTTGATCTCGCGCAGGAAGCGGGAATCCGAGAGGACCTCCGGCTCCAGGGCATCCGCCTGGGGCAGGGAGACGATGCATTCGCGCACCGCCTCGCGGCTGATCTCGGCGGTCCCGTTGCCCTTGCCGTCCGCGTGGACGAGGGTGACGGTCTTGCGCTCGGTCTTGGCGTCCGTCTTGGCGGACTTGTCGGCTTTCGCGGCGGGGTCGGCCGCCAGGGCGGCGCCGGCCAGGACGAGGCAGAGGATGGGGGTGGCGATGGACA
>CBILQL010000715.1:0-2796 GCA_966238865.1 uncultured bacterium | reverse complement strand
GAAATGGACGATGTACTTGTTCTGGGGGTTGCAGGGCCAGGGGACGTCCTCGGCTCCGTCCACGAGCGGGACGCCCACGGAATGCATGCAGGCCACGAAGTCGTCGTCGCCGAGGGCCTCCAGGGCCCCCCGGCCCATGCGCGTCATGATGCGCATGCTCACCGCCACGTAGGCGGAATCGGTGATCTCGACCCCGATCTTGGCGATGTCCGAGCCCAGCGGCCCCATGCTGAAGGGCACCACGTACATGGTGCGCCCGCGCATGCAGCCGCGGAAGAGCTTGTCCATCAGGGCTTTCATCTCCCGCGGGTCGCGCCAATTGTTGGTGGGGCCGGCGTCGTCGGCGCGGCGCGAGCAGATGAATGTCCGCTCCTCGGAGCGGGCCACGTCCTGGGGATGGGAGCGGGCGTAGAAACTGTCCGGCCGCTTGGCGGGATTGAGCCTGATGAAGGTGCCCTGCTGGACAAGCATGTCGCAGAGCCGGTCGTACTCGGCCTTGGAGCCGTCGCACCACTCCACCCGGTCCGGTTCGCAAAGCGCGGCCATCTCCTCCACCCAGGCCAGAAGCTTGGCGTTGGATGTCATGGGCTGATTGGCCGTCATGGTAGTTCCTCCCGAATCCATTATACCCTTCCTTCAATTAGGCCGGCCCGACAGGCCCCCCATCCCGTCCGGCAACGTCGACCCCGTCGTGGGGTGCATACCGTCGGATTCGGCTACCAGCTTCCCATAAAAATAGTATTCAGGGAGTGCCAACCGAAACAGCGGGCTGCGATCGCGGCCCTTCCGGAGGGCGAAAATGGCGATTGTGCTATATTATCCCAAACGTGAGCGGCCCGGGGAGGGCCGCAGGAAAGGGTGGCAGCATGTCGGCGAGCGTGGACGGAGCGGGGTTGAATGCCGCGATCAAGGGCCTCCTGCAGCATGGAGGGGACACGGATCCGGCCCTGGAACAGGTGCTCGGCAAGCTGCTCGAGGCCTTCCAGTGCCCGGTGGGAACCATCCATACCGTCGACAAGACCACCGGCATGCTCAAGTTGCGCGCCCGCCGCGGCATCCCGGAAAGCATCCTCGACAAGGTGAGCATGATTCCGATCGGCAAGGGCATGGCCGGCATCGCCGCCGAGCGGATGCAGCCGGTGCAGGTGTGCAACCTGCAGACCGACGCGTCCGGCGTGGCCAAGCCGGGAGCCAAGGATACCAAGATGGAGGGCTCCATCTCCGCGCCCATGATCCTCGATGGCAAACTGCTGGGTACCGTCGGGGTGGCCAAGCCCATCCCCTATGAGTTCTCGGATCAGGAAAGCGCGGCGCTGCTTGCGGCCGGCGCCGTGATCGCGTCCTACGTGAAGTAGGGTCCTGGGCGAAGCAGGGTCCGGACTCCCGGCTCAGGGGTCGGAGCGCATGCCCTGGAAGATCCAGAGGATGGAGAAGTAGCAGACCCACACCGACAGCGCCGCGGTCACCACGGGCATCCACTCCACCGTGGCATTCCCATCCTGCAGGCGCAAGGCCCATAGCCCGTTCGCCAGCGATGCCGCGCCGGCCACTCCCTTCATCACGCTTTTCCACTTTGACAACATTTTCGAATCCTGTTTTGTGCCGCGTTTCTTCTGTGCGGCTCATCACACGCGCTCGCGCTTATTGCGCGATCCCTTCCATCTTACCCCCTGGATCCACGGAATTCGGACCCTTGACACAAAAAAATCTACGCACAGCTTGTGCGTTTTGAGTCGGCTTCGGGAAGTGAGGGCGGCCGGTACTGAACCGGCCGGTTCTCAGGCGGAAAAAAAGGCCGAAATTCGTCGATTTTCGCCGATTCGGGGGCTCCGGATGGCGCCCATTCCGTCGCCGGCGACCCCGGTGGGAGGATCAAAAGGCCCTGCCTCCCAGGGCCAGACCCTTCTTTTCGATCACGCCCTTCGCGTCGATCTTGAGCACCAGGGGGAGGGAGTGGCTTCCGTAATACCCCCTGGCCTCCGGTCCCGCCATGCCCACGGTCCAATCGAGATGATGCTTGAGCGTGGCCTGCTGCACCAGGTCCAGCTCCTTGTCTGTGGTGATGCTGAGAACCTGCCAGTTCTTGGCCTTGAACTGGGCGTTGAACGCCTTGACGCTCGGGAATTGATCGAGGCAGGGCTTGCACAGCACCGACCAGAACTGCAGCAGCACCTTCTGCCCGCGGAAGTCGGACAGCCTCACGGTGTCGCCGTCCATGTTCACGAAGCGGAAGTCCGGTGCCGGGCGCCCCTCCACGGCCTTGAACAGCTCGGCCTCCGGGGCGTACGGGAACACGCGCTCGAGGTCGAGCCCGGCGCCGTCCTCGTCGGCGCCCTTGAGGACGTAGGTGGCCCCGTCCACGGAGAAGCGGAACGGACCGTCCGGAGGCATGGCGAAGCCGTCGCCGTCCAGGGATTTCTCCAGGAGGCCGTCGCCGTTCCAGTCGACGAGGAAGCGATCGCCGCCCTGGAGCCGGAAGCGGCCGTCCCCGTCCAGGTCGCAAAGCCCCAGCTTGCGGGACTTGCTTCCCGAAGCCAGGGTGCCCTGGACGATGTCGAGGACGCGGAGCCGCATGGGGGCCTCTTCGCACATGGCCCAGGTCAGCTCCCCTTTCATCTCCTCGCAGCGCTTGCGCCAGGCGGCCGCGCCGCCGCCGGCGCGGCACAGCGCGATGGAGGCGGCGCGCCCGGCTCCCCCACCCGCGGTCACGCAGGAATCCTGGGCGGGCCAGAAGGCCGCGGACCCGTCGTTGCCCATGTCCTCGTCGTTGTTCCAGTCCACGAACAGGCTGTCCCC
>CBILQL010000714.1:0-2797 GCA_966238865.1 uncultured bacterium | reverse complement strand
GGGGCTCAAGGCCTTCCTGGAGAAGCGGCCCCCCGCCTGGCTGGCAAAGGCATGATCAAGGCGATGGCGCGGGAAGACGGGCCGCCGGAGGAGTTCCGGCTCAAGCACCGCGTGAGGGTGGTGACGGCGGCTTCGCTGTTCGACGGCCACGACGCCGCCATCCACATCATGCGGCGCATCCTCCAGGCCGAAGGCGCCGAGGTCATCCACCTCGGGCATGACCGCTCCGTCGAGGACGTGGCCATGGCCGCCATCCAGGAGGACGCCCAGGCCGTGGCCGTATCCAGCTACCAGGGCGGCCACGTGGAGTACTTCACCTACCTGGTCGATTTCCTGCGCGAGCGCGGCTGCGGTCACATCCGCGTCTATGGGGGCGGGGGAGGGGTGATAGTCCCGGAGGAAATCGCCCTCCTGCACCAGCGCGGCGTGGCGCGCATCTTCTCCCCCGAGGACGGCCGCGTGCTCGGCCTCGAGGGCATGATTCGCCAATTACTGTCGGAATGCGATCATCCCCCCGGCGAGCCGCTCCTCGCCCTGCCCGCGGATTTAGGTCCCGGTTCAACAACTACGATCGCCCGCGCCCTGTCCACTTTGGAATGGGCCCAGGAGGGCGGCGACGCGCGCCTGAGCGAGGCAGTACGGGCCCGCCTGGCCACTTCCGGAGCCGCATGCCCCGTCCTCGGGGTCACCGGCACGGGCGGGGCGGGGAAGAGCTCGCTGGTGGACGAAATGCTCGTGCGATTCCTGGAGGCTTTCCCGGACAAGCGCGTGGCCGTCCTGTGCGTGGATCCGTCCCGGCGCCGCACCGGCGGGGCCCTTCTGGGCGATCGTCTGCGCGTCAACTCCGCCTCCCGGACGGACCGGGTGTTCTTCCGCTCCATGGCCACGCGGCGGGCCAACGCCTCGACCAGCGCGGCGGTCCGGGACTCCCTGGATCTGCTGAAGGCCGCCGGCTTCGACCTGGTCCTCCTGGAAACGGCCGGCATCGGCCAGAGCGACAGCGAGGCTGCCGAGATCAGCGATCTCTCCGTGTACGTGATGACGCCCGAATTCGGGGCGCCCAGCCAGCTCGAGAAGATCGACATGCTGGACTTCGCCGACTTCGTGGCCCTGAACAAGTTCGACAAGGCCGGCGCCGAGGACGCCTTGCGGGAGGTGCGCAAGGCCTGGCTGCGGAACCGCCGGCAATTCGCCCTGCCGCCCGAGGCGGCCCCGATCTTTCCCACCTGCGCCCATCGCTTCCGCGACCCCGGCGCCAATGCGCTTTTCAACGCCGTCTTCGATGCGCTGGGCAAGGCGGACCCTTTGGCCGCCACCGAGCCAAACTCCGGAACCGCCTCCGGTGCCGCCACTGGGACCGTCCCCGGAACCGCCCCTGGGGCCGCCGCCGGAACCGCCGCTATGACCGCAGGCCCCTGGGCCTTTTCACCCCTGCCGGCCGGCATTCCGGATCGCGCCGGCCTCATTCCCCGGGAACGGAGAGGCTACCTCCGCGACATCGCCGCCGCCGTGCGCGGCTACCATGCCGAGACCGCCGCCGAGGCTGAACGGGCCGGCAAGGCCGACGGCCTGCGGCAGGCGCTGGCGGAGCTGGGAGCCGATGCCGGGGATGCCGCGCGCGCCCTGCGCGAGCGCTACGACGGAATCCTCGCCTCCCTGGATCCGGAGCTGCGTGAGGGCTTGCTGGGTTTCGACGCCCTTCGGGAGTCCTACCAGGCCAAGACCCAGCGTTACCGGGTGCGCGGGCAGGACTTCGAGGTGGAGAACCATGTCACGTCCCTGAGCGGCCTCCCCATCCCCAAGGTGGCCCTGCCGGACACGCGATCCTGGAGCGACCGCGCGGAGTTCCTGCGCTCCGAGAACGTTCCGGGACGCTTCCCGTTCACCGCCGGCGTCTTCCCCTTCCGCAGGGAGGGGGAGGATCCCACCCGCATGTTCGCCGGGGAGGGCATCGCCGAACGCACCAATGCCCGCTTCCATTACGTGAGCCGGGGCCAGAAGGCGGTGCGCCTGTCCACGGCCTTCGACTCGGTCACCCTGTACGGCGCCGATCCGGCCCCGCGGCCCGACATCTACGGCAAGGTCGGCAATTCCGGGGTCCCGGTGTGCTGCCTGGACGATGCGAAGCGCCTGTACAGCGGCTTCGACCTGTGCCATCCGGGAACCTCCGTGTCCATGACCATCAACGGCCCGGCGCCGATCCTCCTGGCCTTCTACTTCAACGCCGCCGTGGACGCGGCCTGCGAACGCCATCTCCGGGCCGCCGGGGGGTGGGAGGGGATGCAGCGGAAAATCGCCCGCTGGTTCGCGGATCGCGGCCTTACGGCCCCTGCCTACCGGGCGGACAAGCTGCCCGAGGGCCATGACGGGTCGGGTCTCGGCTTCCTGGGCCTGCCCGCCTCCCTGGTGATGGATGCGGAAGCCTATGCCCGCATCCGGGCCGAGACCCTGCGCACGGTGCGCGGCACCGTGCAGGCCGACATCCTCAAGGAGGATCAGGCCCAGAACACCTGCATCTTCTCCACCGAGTTCTCCCTCCGCCTCATGGGGGACGTGCAGCAATACTTCCTCGATCAGGGCGTGCGCAACTTCTACAGCGTGAGCATCAGCGGCTACCACATCGCCGAGGCTGGCGCCAATCCCGTCACCCAGCTCGCCCTCACCTTGGCCAACGGCTTCACCTACGTGGAGTATTACCGCGCCCGGGGGATGGCCGTGGACGGCTTCGCGCCCAATCTCTCCTTCTTCTTCTCCAACGGCCTCGATCCGGAATACGCCGTGCTGGGGCGCGTGGCCC
>CBILQL010000713.1:0-2797 GCA_966238865.1 uncultured bacterium | reverse complement strand
CCGCGTTCTGGGGCGAAAGGCGCATCGGGGCGGTGGCGGGACGCCTGGAGCGATCGGGGGCGATCGGGAACCGGGAGGCGGCGGTATTCCGCGCGTTGCGGGATCGCCTGCCGGTTCTCCTGGGCCATGGTCCCGCGCCTTCCCTGATCCACGGGGACCTGTGGAGCGGCAACGCCCTGCTCTGCGATCGGGGGCCGGCCCTGGTGGACCCGGCCGCCTGCTTCGGCGATCGGGAAGCGGAGTGGGCCATGATGATGCTGTTCGGGGGCTTTCCGGACGCGGTGCTGGGGGCCTACCAGGAGATATGGCCCTTGCCTCCCGGCTGGCGGGAACGCCTGCCGCTGTACCAGATCTACCACGTGCTGAACCACGCCCTGCTGTTCGGCGGCGGTTACGGTTCCCAGGCGGTCGGCATCGCCTCCCGGTATCTCTAGCGTCCCGTTGCCCCGCCCGGGGGAACAACCTACATTTCCCAGCCATGCGTACACCCCTCTCCAGACTGCTCCTGGCGCTCGTCGTTTCGGTCCTGGCATGCGGCTTCCGGAACGCTTCCGCGGAACGGCTGTCCACCCTGGAATCCCAGCACTACCGCATCATGCACGAGAAGAAGCACGCCGCCATGGCGGGCGAGATCCTGGAGATCGCGGAAAGCGTGTGGCCCACCTTGGCCAAGGCCTACGAGAGCTACGAGCGGTACGAGCGCATCGACATCCTCATCGTCGACCAGAGCGACGACGCCAACGGCTTCGCCATCTATCCCTGGAACCAGGTGGCCATCTTCGCCCCCCACATGGACTGGGTGCTGCGCAACCGCCACATCTGGCTGCGCAACGTGGTCACCCACGAGCTGGCCCACGTCTTCAGCCTGCGCCGCGCCGCCTGGCTGGCCCCGTTCGACTGGGTGGACGTCACCGGCCGCACCTACAACGCCCGCAACCGCATCAACTTCGACTTCTCGGTGCCCTGGGTGCCCCTCATCGCCCCCAGCTGGTGGATCGAGGGCGTCGCCCAGTTCGAGGCCGAGCAGAACGGCAACGACAACTACGACTCCCAGCGCGACATGCTGCTCCGCGACGCCTGGCTGACCGGGACCCTGCCCACCCTGGAGTACATCGAGACCTTCGACCCCCAGGAGGACTGGATCCAGGGCGAGCGTGTGTACAACACCGGTTACGCCTTCCTGCGCTACCTCAAGGATCGCTACGGGGTGGAAAAAGTGAGGAAGCTCGCCTTCCACAAGGCGCTGGTCAACTTCTCCGCCTCCGTAGAGGCCGCCTTCGGCACCTCGCTCCCGGAACTCTTCGATGCCTTCAAGCGCTCCCTGTCCGAGAAATACGCCGCCTTCAAGGACCTCCCGGCGGACCCGGTGGCGGATCCGGAGATGCCCGGGACCTACCAGCAGAACCTGGTCTTCTCCTCGGACGGCAAGTACATGGCCTGGCTCGGCAACGACCCCTCCCGGCGCTTCCCGGCCAATTGGATCTACTGGAAGCCCGTGCCCGGCGGCGCCAAGGCGAAGGTCAGCTCGCCCGCCACCCCTCCGCCCGCCGCTCCCGCCGAGAAGCCGGCCCAGCCCACCGATCCCGACCCGAAGGACGACCCCATGGAGGAGCGCGAGGAGGAGGAGGACGGCAAGGACGAGCCCGGCAAGGAGCCGAAGTCCGAACCCACGCCGGAGCCGAAGCCGGAATCGAAAACCGGACCGGAGCCGAAGCAGGATCCGAAAGGAGATCCCAAGCCGGCCGGCACGGCCAGCCCCTGGCGCAGCACGGGCGGCGTCATGGGTGCGGCGGGCATCCCCGGAGCCAGGATGTTCCAGTCCCCGAACCCGGTCTTCGAGCTGCCCCGCCGGAGGATTGCCCCGGCCGGGCCCGGGCGCGACCCCGTGTCGCCGGCGCGCGTCGTGGAGCGGGCCCACCGTCGCATCGACCGCAGCGAGGAGCTGGGATCCGAAGGCCTGGAGTTCAACCGCGAGAATACCAGGCTCCTGACCACGCGCCAGGACTACGAGTACTCCGCCTATACCGACATCTGGGAATACGAGTTCAACGCGCGCAAGGGCGAGGACGACAAGTGGCACCGCCTCACCTGGGAGGAGCGGGCCAGCTATCCGAGCTCCCATCCCACCCAGGGGAAAATCGTCTTCGTGCGCAAGAAGTCGGGCTCCACCAACCTGGCCGTGCTGGACTCCGCGGGCCGCATCAGCCAGCTGACCAACTTCTCCCAGGGCCAGCAGGTCTACAACCCGCGCTACACTCCCCGGGGCGACTCCATCTACTTCACCCTGCAGATCGAGGACAAGGAGGCCATCGCCGCCATCGCCGCGGACGCGCCGGCCTTCGACCCCTTCCGCGCGCTCAAGGACTCCACCGCGCCGTTCCCGGACTCCGTGAACCTGGCCCGCGGGCAGAAGCTGGCTCTCCTCGCGCCGCTTCGGCCCGGCTCCATCCGCAACCTGCGCTTCACCGGCGACACCCTGTACTGGTCCTCGAACATGAACGACAGCGGCCTCAGCGTCTACGACGTGTACGCCCGCCTGCCCGGGAGCCCGGAAGTGGTGCGGCTCACCCGGGCCCGCACCCAGGCCCTGGATCCGAACATCCACCAGGGCACCCTGTATTACCAGGGCCTGCAGCGCCAGAAATTCCTCATCTTCAAGCGGCCCGTGGCGCCGGTGCCCACCGGAACCGTACTCGCGACGACCGAGGACACCCTGTCCCTGGCCAAGCCGAAGAAGATCGACTACGGCAAGGCATTCGAGACGGGCGAATACGGCAGCCCGCGCATCGCCCACGAG
>CBILQL010000712.1:0-2797 GCA_966238865.1 uncultured bacterium | reverse complement strand
ACAAGACCGGCCTGGCGGTGACCCTGAACCGCTTCGAGGCGGTGGGCGGCGAGGGCGTGGACACCCTCAAGTGGTCCACGGAAAGCGAGCACGAGAACCTGGGCTACAACATCTGGCGCCGCCTGTCTCCGACGCAGCCGCCCCCGGCCCTCGCCGACCTCGAGCTCGACCCCCGTGTCGTCGCCGCGGTCTTCGACGCTGACTCCAAGCGTTCCGGTTCCATGACCGCAGCGGCGGCTACCGTGACCGCATCGAAAGCCGAGGCCGCGGCGACTGCCGCCGGCAAGACGGCCGCCATCCAGTTGGATTCCCTGCCCAGCCAATCCCTAACCGCCGAGGAACTGATGGCCCTGGGATATGTCCGCATCAATCCCAAGCTGATCCCGGGGGCTTCCGGTGGATCCTCCGCCACCACCCGGGACTATGTCTTCGTGGACCGCACCGCCGCCATCGGGACCGCCTACGAGTACCTGCTGGAGGCGGTGGATTTCCACGGGGCCAAGGAGCAATACGGCCCCCGCACCGCGGTCCCGGCGAATCCCCTGGAGACGGCCATCCTGCCCAACCAGCCCAATCCGTTCAATCCCATCACCACGCTGCGCTTCTCCCTGAAGGAGAGGGCCAAGGTGAGCCTGTACATCTACGATGCGCGGGGACGCCTGGTCCGCACCCTGCTGCGGGCGGACAAGGCGCTGCCGGCGGGCAAGTATCGGCTCATCTGGGATGCCCGGGACGACAAGGGCTATGAGATGCCCTCGGGGCAGTACTTCTACCGCTTCACGGCCGCGCGCTACTCCAAGACGCGCAAGATGCTGCTGGTGAAGTAACGCCATGGTCGCCTGAAAAAACCCAATCGTCAGCCCCAACTTCAAATTGCGCTTGAGGTTTATCCTCCAGATGAGTCTGGAAATGTTCAAATTTCCACGGAATCGTGCCCCTCCGCCCTTCCCAGGTCTACAATCATTAGAATTCGCGAAGGATCCTGCATTTGCCCAGCCATGGTTTTCAAATCCGGCTTGGTCGCCCGCCTCCATCCCTGTTCCTGGCCCTGTTCCTGGGATGGGCGATCTCGGCCGCGCCCGCGGCGGCCCAGCAATATGCGGCCTGGACCTATAGCGGACGCATCCAGTTCAACACCACTTCCACCGGGGCGAATGTCTCCGGGTCGGTGACCAATTTTCCGCTGCTGGTGCGCCTGGACGCCAACAACTTTCTCTTCGCCCAGGCCCACATCTCCGGCGACGATATCCGCTTCGAGGATCCCGACGGCACCGCGCTGTCCTACCACATCGAGCGCTGGGATGCAACCAACAAGCTGGCCGAGGTCTGGGTCAAGGTGCCCCAGGTGGACGGCAACAGCAATCTCGATTACATCACCATGTACTGGGGGAATCCCGCCGCGAGCGCGGCCTCCAGCGGCTCGGGGGTATTCAGCGGCTACCGGATCGCCTGGCACCTGAATGAGAGCCCGGGGGGAAGCGCCCCCCAATTCACCGACGCCAGCGGCAACGCCTACCACGGGACGGCCCAGAGCGGCGCGACCGGGGACAGCCTTACCGCAGTGGCCGGCAAAGGCTTCAAGCTGAACGGGAGCAGCAAGTACATCACCTCCGCCACTTCCACGGCCAACCCCACGACTTTCACCGTCAGTTGCTGGTTCAAGACGACGACCACCTCGGGCGGGAAGCTCATCGGGTTCGGAAACCTGCAGACGGGCGCCAGCGGCAGCTTCGACCGCCATCTCTGGATGGGCAACGACGGCAAGCTCAGCTTCGGCGTATACACCGGAAGCACCCAGGTCATCACGTCCTCCTCCGCCTACAACGACGGGCAATGGCACCATGCGGCCGGCCGCCTCTCGGGCAGCGGCCTCTTCCTCTACGTCGACGGTGCGCTGATCAATTCGAATGCGGGCGTGACCTCCGCCGACAACATCACCGGCTATTGGAGGGCGGGCTATGATAACCTGTCCTTCTGGTCCCCGTCGCCTTCGAGCAGCTACTTCAACGGCACCCTCGACGAGGTGCGCGTCGCCCACGCGGAGCACAGCGCCGACTTCCTCAAGCTCAGCTACGAAACCCAGAAGCCCGGAGCCACCGCCCTCGCCTATGCGAACACGGCCCTGTCCACCTGGGCCTACAACACCAGGCTGTACGTGAACACCACGACGACCGGGGCCCGGGTGTCCTCGAACGTGAGCAATTTTCCGCTGCTGGTCCGCCTTTCGGCCGCCAACTTCAAGTTCTCCCAGGCCAACAGCGACGGCAGCGATCTGCGATTCGCGGACAGCGCGGGCAGCCTGCTGGCCTACGAGATCGAGCGCTGGGACGCCACCAACAAGCTGGCCGAGATCTGGGTCCTGATGCCCACGGTGTACGGCAACAACAATTCCCAATGGTTCCGCATGTACTGGGGCAAGGGCACGGCCACCTCCCTGTCCTCGGGCAACGCCGTGTTCCGGTCGGACAACGGCTACGTCGTCAATTACCACATGTCCGAGGCCTCGGGCAGCATCAAGGACGCCACCGCCTACGGGAACAACGGAACCGGGAACGGCAACGTCCCCAACCAGGCGGACGGGACCATCGGCAAGGCCCATGACTTCGACGGCAACGGCGACTGGTTCTCGGGCGGGACCTCGTCCACCATGGACGTCAACGCCAACGACAAGGTCACCCTCTCGGCCTGGGTGCGGCGCGACGGCGCGAACGTGAACGCGACCAACGAGGAGGGCATCCTGGGCAAGTTCGAGTGGACCGCCGGGAACTATCGCTGCTATTCCCTGGTCCATATCAAC
>CBILQL010000711.1:0-2806 GCA_966238865.1 uncultured bacterium | reverse complement strand
GCGGAACCTGCGGGGACAGGGTCTCGGGCGGCACCGCCCGGAGGACATCCGCCGGTACCTGGACCTCAAGGAGGAGCTGGAGGCTTTCACCGAGGCCAAGGAATACGAAATCGACGCCATCGCGAACAAGATCAAGGCCGAACTCAAAGACGGAGAGGTCGGGACCCTCGCCGGCCGGCCGGTGGTGACCTGGAAGGAAACCCGCCGCGCCGCATACACCGTGCCCGAAAGCAGCTACCGGACGCTGCGCATCACCAAAACCAAGAAGGAGAAGTAGACCATGGCAACGACCGCAACCGCCCCGCAGGGGATGAAGGAAAAGCTGAACGCGCAGGCGGCTATACCCGCGAGCCAGAAGACCCTGGACCCCGCGGCGGACGTGAAGTCCTACCTGCAGCGGTTGACGCCGGAGATGCAGAAGGCCCTGCCGAAGCACCTGACCGCCGACCGCCTGGCCCGCGTCACGCTCACGGCCATCCGCATGAATCCCAAGCTGCTCCAGTGCAAGATCCCGTCCCTGATGGCGGCCGTCATGCGCTCGGCCCAGCTCGGCCTCGAAATCGGCGTGAACAACCAGGCGTATCTCGTGCCCTACGGCGCCGAAGCGCAGTTCATCATCGGCTACGAGGGATACATCGACCTGTTCTACCGCTCCGGCCAGGTGCAGAGCGCTTTCGCCTCCGCGGTCTACAAGGGGGACGAATTCTCCTATGAATACGGCTCCAACTCCCACATCAAGCACATCCCGGGCGGCAACCACAAGCCCAACGAGATCACGCACTTCTATGCCTACGTGAAGATGAAGGACGGCGCGTTCAACTTCATCGTCTGGCCGAGCGAGAAGGTGGACGCGCACGCCCGGCAGTACTCCAAGAGCTACGGCAAGTCGGATTCCCCCTGGAAAACCAACTATGCGGCCATGGGGGCGAAGACCATGATTCGCCAGCTCCAGAAGTTCGTACCGAAATCGGTCGAGCTCCGGGAGGCCCTGGCACATGACGGGGTGGTCGCCTCCGACCCTTTCAAGCCGGAAACCGATTTTGTGCCCTTCGAGGAAGTCCCGCCGGATGCTCTGCCGGCCAGCAACGCCCCGGAGGAAACCGCCGGCCAGGCAGCCCCCGCTGCCGAGCCCGCCCGGGCCCAGGCCGCCACCGCGGCATCAGCGCCCGCGGCCACCGCTCCCTCCTCCAACCCCGGCGACGACTTCACCGCCGGCGCCGTCCTGCCCGAGGACGTGA
This sequence comes from uncultured bacterium, assembly GCA_966238865.1. Taxonomy (GTDB): domain Bacteria; phylum Fibrobacterota; class Fibrobacteria; order UBA11236; family UBA11236; genus CBILQL01. The sequence goes on along the minus strand of CBILQL010000711.1, from coordinate 1,568 downwards.
AAGGGTTCGAGTGATGAAAATCCTATCCATCGAAGCCGAGCGCATCAAGCGGCTGCGAGCCGTGAAACTCAACCTCGACGGCGGCCACATGGTCGTCGTCGGCAGGCCGGACCAGGGGAAGACGACGGCCCTGGACCTCGTTTGGATGGCCCTCCAGACCCGCGCGGTCGGCCCGGAAACCGTCAGCCACGGGGCCGAGGAGGGCAAGATCACCGTCGTGCTCGGGGACCCGGGGGCGCGCTATACCGTGGTCCGTCGCATCGCCAAGGACGGCTCTACGAAGCTTTCCGTCAAGTCCGACGACGGCGGGAAGTTCGGGGCCACCTTCCTGGATACCCTGGTTTCCAACCTCACCTTCGACCCCACCATCTTCGCCCGGGTCGAAGGCAAGGCCCAGCGGGACATGCTGCTCAAGGTCGTCCGCCTGCCGGACGGGGTGTCCATCGAATCCCTGGACGAGGAGCGTGCGAAGGTCTACACCCAGCGCACCGACGCGAACCGGGACCTGGAGAGGGCCAAGGCGAAGCTGCCAGCTGTGCCGCCCGAGGAGGTACAGGAGGTCAAGGCCGCCGACGTCATCGCCAGCATCGAGACCGAGAAGGCCCAGGCCGAAGCCACCAACGCGGCGAACAAGGAGAAGCGGGAACGCCTGGCCGGGTACCGGAAGGAAGTCGACGGCATCGCCATCCGCGCCAATGAAATCGCTGCCCGCATCTCCCAGCTGGAGGAGGAGCTGGCCGCCCTCCGGAAGGAAGCCGAGGACGGCCGGGCCCGCAAGGCGAAGCTCGAAACCGTCATCACCAAGGGCGCCTCCATCGTCGAGGCACTGCAGGACATCGACCTGGTGCCCATCATCAACCGCCGGACCAAGGCCCTGGAGGAGGCCGAGGAGACGAACAAGCGCGCCCGTGCCTACCAGGACTACCTGATGGCCAGGGCTGACGTGGAAGAGCTGGCCAAGGCCCCGGAAGCCCTGACCGCCAAGCTGGCCGAAATCGACGAGCGGAAAAAGTCCCTCCTGGATTCTGTCGAATGGCCGGTGCCGGGCCTGGGCATCCGCGACGGCGCTGTGACCTACGGCGAAACCCTCCTGTCCCAGTGCGGCATGTCCGTGCGCATGCGGGTGTCTTGCGCCATCGCCATGGCCATGAACCCGAAGTTGAACACCATCCGTATCGACGAGGGCGAGAGCCTGGGCGCCGAGGGCCGGGAGGAGCTCTTGCGCTGGGCCGCGGAGAGGGACTTCCAGGTCCTGATGACCGTGGTCAAGGATGGGCCCGCCGAGGACGGCGAGCTCGAAATCGTCGAGGACACCCTGACCAACGTGTCGGCGGACGCCGCAGCGCCGGTGGCGGAAGAGGTGGTGGGCTGATGAACGAGATGCAACGCGCCGCCTTCCTTCAGGCCCAAGCGGCATGCGCCATCGTGGAAGGTATGGGGCTCCTCGCCCACAACCAGGAGGACATCCGAGCCGGCCGGCCGCCGGCTTTCGGCCGCGCCGATTTCGAGGCCTTGATCGAAAGGTACGGAATCGGGCACAATGCGGCGCTGTCATGGTTGCAGGGAAG
>CBILQL010000710.1:0-2807 GCA_966238865.1 uncultured bacterium | reverse complement strand
TGCTACGTGCTTCTCGAATTTTGTTTTTCGTTTTCCGTTTTTCGTCGGGTTGGACACGTTGGCGAGGCCATTGGAGCATGATTTGATAACACCACTGGGACATCCCCAACAAAAAACGGAAAACGAAAAACTTCCCTATCATTAAACGTCCCGGTCACCCATCACCCCCCTCCCTCATCCCCCGATATTCACCGTCGCCGCCCCGAGGATTATCGCTCCCCCGTGCGCCGTGCTGTCCCCGACCCTGGCCGCCGGCATGCCGCCGATCATCACCGTCGCCGACCCCGCGGCGATGGTGTCGGGAGGACCCACGCAGGTGAGCATGTCCCCGACCCTGGCCGCCGGCATGCCGGCTATCATCACCGTGGGGCATCCCGGCGGCAGGACGGGCCCGCCCACGTGCGGCACGGTCCCGCTCACGAGCGGGCAGGTGTGCATATCCCCTGAACGCGCGGCCATCGGCATGTCAGTTGATGTTCACCATGGGGCCTTTGAGGTTTGCCGTGCCGCTCAGGGAAAGCTCGGTGCCCCCGGAGCCTCCCACCTTGAACCCGGCGCTGCCCTTCATCTCCACGTTCACCCCTTCGGCCTTGAGGTCGCCGGACGCCTTGAGGACGATGTCCTTGGCGCTCTCCAGCTTGATGCCGTCCGCGTCCAGGGTCAGCTTGTTGCCGTTCTGGTCCTCCAGGTGGATTTTCTTCCCGTCATCGGAGACGATCACCTTGTTCCCGCCCGGCGTCTCCAGGGTGACCTCCTTCTTCTCGTCGTCGAAGACGAGCTTCATCTTCTCCCGGCTCTGGTAGCCCTTCTTGTGGTTGTCGTCGCTCAGCGGTTCGGGGGGCGCGTTCTTGCTGCTGTGCAGCATCCCCAGCACCACACCGTGCCGGGGATCCTCGTCCAGGAAGCCGGCGACCACCTCGTCCCCGATCTCCGGCCGGTAGAAGGTGCCGCGCTCCTTGCCGGCGTCCAAAGTGGCCAGGCGGCACCAGGCGCCGTCGTCGTCCTTGTGGATGATCGGGATGCGCACCTGGATGCGCTCCTCGCCGTCCGGATCGCCCTCCAGCCTGGTCACCACCCCCACGTGCAGGCCGCGGATGGGCGGGATCAGGGCCCCGGCCGGGGGACGGGCCACGGCATAGGTCTCGGCGAACCATTCCGGGTCCACGCCGAATTGCAGGGTGGTCTCCCAGTTGCCCTTCTCCACGGCGTGCCGCACCGCGGTCACGTACAGCTTGCCCTGGAAGCGATCGCCGACCCCCTGCAGCTCGATCAGGGAGCCGGGGTCCACGGCGGCGGTGCCGTCGATGGTCACCCGCCCGCGCACCTTGGCCAGGCGGTGCTTCAGGAGGCAGGCGTCCACCCAGGCCTGCATCTCCGCGTCCTCGAGCCGCCCGCCGTGGACCAGCAGGTAGGCGTCCTCGCCGGCGACGTCCGCCAGGGCGCCGGGCTCCAGGTTGCCGGCCGCGGGCACGCCGGGATCGGCGGCCTCGATGGCGTCCGCGAGCTCCTGTTCGGCCGGGTTCCAGGCCAGGCCCTTCACGGCCTTGAATTGCAGGCGCGCGTCTATCTCGGCGTCCAGATCGTGCACGGTGGCCCCGTATTGGATGGTCAGCGCCGCGGAGCCGGAGAACTCGGGCCTGGCCAGCTTCACCTTGCCGTCCTTCACGAAGGCGAGCAGCCCGTTGGCCTCGGCCCGGCACAGGGCCATGTCCCAGTCGGTGGCGTTGTACTGCACCACCTGCTTGTGCACCAGGGTGGTGGCCTGCACGTCCTTGTCGAGGCCGTGGGCGTCGAAGAGCTCCTCGATGAGGTCGCTGTCCTTCGCGTCGCGGAAATAGCGGCTCCTGCAGGCGGCGGTCATCTTCGCGGCCTTGTCCCGGCATTCCACCACCAGCACCGCCCCGCCCTTGCGCACCTTGATTCCGTGCCGCACCACCATGCCCTTGAAGATGCTCTGCTCGTCGCTCCGGTAACCGGCCTTGATCTCGATTTCCCTGCCCGGCTCGAAATCCTGCTTGTTGCTGATCTCGAAGCTCTGCTTGGACGGCTCCCCGTCCAGGAAGACCAGGGTCGCGGAGGGGATGCGGTTGATCTCGCGGCTCACGGTGAGCGAGAGCAGGTGGTAGGTCTTGGGGCACGCGGTCCCGCCGCTCAGCACGGTGAAGGTCGCCACCGACTTGGGCTGGTCTGAGGGGATGACGCGCTCGTTGGCCATCAGGCCTTCCCCGCCGGCGCGCCGCCGGGCGCCGGCGCCTTGGAGAACGGCGGGAAGGAGATCTCCTCGCCCACCGTCAAGGCGCGGAAGTTCGTCAGCCCGTTGGCCCGCGCCACCTCCAGGTAGTGCCGGCTGTCGCCATAGACCAGGAAGCAGAGCAAGGGCAGGGTGTCCCCCTTCTTCACCACGCGGTAATGGGTGAGATCGGGGCTCTGGTTGTTCTCCTCCGCGACCCGGAGGTTGTCCTCCTTGAACTCCTTGAAGGTCACCTTGCAGAGGGCCCGGATGGGCGCCCCGTCGGGGTTGAACAGCTTGTAATTGATGTTGAGGCCGGTGCAGCGCCCCTTGAACAGCAGGGTCCCCCATGCCAGCTTGAAGAACTTGGGCTCGTGGGAGGAGCCGTCGTAGCCCATGAGGAAATCGTTGAAGGCCTTGATCTTCCCCGTGATGTTCTCGCCGGGCTGGCCGTCGATGATGCCGGTATTGTCGAAGAGGAATTCGAAGGACATCTCCTCCGGCTGCTTGAGCTGGAACTTGGGGGTCGACCCGCTCGTCCCCTGCGACCTGGTGATCGACCACTCCGTGCAGGTCG
>CBILQL010000709.1:0-2808 GCA_966238865.1 uncultured bacterium | reverse complement strand
CATCCAATGGGAATCCGCCGAGGAGAAGGTCCGCCTCCTCCGCTCCGCGACGGCGTCCCATGCGGCCCACGCGGCCCATCTGAACGGGGCCTGCGACTGCCACGACCGGGATTCCGCCCTGCGCACGATCGCCGAGGGCGAGGCCCGGCGGCTCGCCGAGGTGGACGCCTTCTTCGAGCTGTTGCTGAAGGCGAACGAACCCATGCGCCTGTCCGAGGAGATTGAGGCGCGCCTCAAGGCCTACGGCGGAATCACCTACCGGGACGCGCAAGGCGCCGAGCAGGCCTACCTTAAGCCCGAGGAAATCGTCCGCCTCATGATCCCGAAGGGCACCCTGAGCCGGGAAGAGCGCCTGGAGATCGAGTCCCACGTCACCCACACCTACAAGTTCCTGTCGCAGATCCCCTGGACCGCCGATCTCAAGCAGGTGCCGATCATCGCCTATGCCCATCACGAGAAGCTGGACGGGACCGGGTACCCCCGCAGCCTGTCCCCGGTGGAAATCCCCCTGCCTTCCCAAATCATGACCATCTGCGACATCTACGACGCCCTCACTGCCGCGGATCGGCCCTACAAGAAGGCCATCCCCACGGACAAGGCCCTCGACATCCTGGGCTTCGAGGTGAAGGAAGGCAAAATCGATCCGGAGTTGTTCAAGGTCTTCACGGACGCGAAAATCTACCTGCCGGCGCAAGGGTAGCCCCGGCGCGCTTCCGGAGCCTCCAGCGGCCCCACGGCCGGGGCCGATGGCGGACCCGAATCAGTCCACGAATAGGAAAATCCGTGCCATAAAGGCCCGAAACCGGAGAAATGGCGTCGATTCCATTGCAGCGTCTCCCCGGGGTTATTAACTTTACCGCCGTCGTTCCCATCGTCTAGTGGCCTAGGACATCGCCCTTTCACGGCGACGACAGGGGTTCAAATCCCCTTGGGAACGCCAACCAACCTTCAGGATGGGACCTTTCGTTCCGGTGAGCCGGTCACCCAAACCTGCAAGTTACCCTCCCGGGATTTGCCTACCCTCATACCTCAGTCATATCCTTGAAGAGGAGACAGGGGTCCCCAAAACCCATCTTCTTCGTCCGTCTCCAGCGCGCTTCCGCGCGCACACCGGCTCGTCCCCCAAGGCGAGCCGGTTTTTTATTGCGGGGCATGGCCCCGCAATAAAAAACCGGCTCTTTTCATGAACGGAAACCTCGCCCAACGCGCAAAGCGCGAAGGGCGAGGTTTCTCGACGGGTCCCCTCGCCCGCCAAGCGGGCTCGGGGCTCGCTGGTTCTGAACAAGTGCATCGCAAGGATGCGGAAATCCTCCTCCCCACAACTAAGGAATTGCTGCGCTGCGATGGGTTGCCCGGCTCCATACTCCGACGCCGCACGATGTATTCACCGCGCCTTTGCGTGTCCCTTGCTCGCCTCGGGCCGGCCCTAGTGGGACGGCGAGCTGGCCTGGAGCTGGCCCGAGGGGATCAGCAACGAGCCGGTGGCGTCGGGGCGGACCTTCCGGGGGGCGGTGCCGGGGACGCGGATTTCTATCGACTCGGGGGCGTCGTGCCAGCGGCCTTCCCATTCCACGCGGGCGCCGTCGGGGGCCGGGATGACGCGCACCGTGACGCGCCCGAAGCGGGTGGGGCCGGGGCCGAAGGAGATCTCGCCTTCGGAGCGCAGCCATTCCCGGGGGATGCCCGAGGCCAGGATCAAGGTGCGGCCCTCCTCCCGCAGGAAGAGGTTGCGCATCATCAGGACCCACTCGGCGGAGGCCCAGACGTGGTGGCCGTCGCCCATGCAGCCTCCCAAGGTATGGGGATGGATGGCTTCGGGCCATTGCCCCGTGGGCGAGGCCACGGCGGCGGTGTCGCGGATGAGCTGGTGGCAGCGCATGTCCCCGGCGCGCAGCAGGACCTGGGCCATCTGCAAGGTGAGGTAGGCGTTGATGCCGCTGTGGATCATGTCCTGGAAGAAGGCGCCCTTGTACAGACAGCTGTCGAGCAGGAAGCCCACCGTGGCGGCCATGCGGGGATCGTCCGGGCTCCAGAGGGCGAGCGGATAGGAGGCGGCGACGTTGCCGATGGCGCCCGAGTCCATGCGGCGCAGCGGCGAGGCGGGCACGGCCATCCCCGTCCCCTTGCTCCGCTGGGCCCCGGCGATGCTGTCGTCGATGGCGGCGCGGAACTCCGCGGCCACGCGCCGGAAACGCTCCGCGGACGCCCGATCGGGCCGGGCGGCGGACTCCAGCAGGCTGGCCGCCGACTCCAGGCCGGCGACGCCCCAGAAGTCGTCCCAATAGTAGTAGTCGTTGGGGCCCAGGTGCTCGGCGCTGAAGCCCGCGGGCAGCAGCCCCGCCACCAGCGGGCTCGCGTCCTTGCGGGGCTTGGTCATGCGCTTGCGGACGATCCAGTCCCCCCCTTTGGCGATGGCCTGCAGCCAGCCCTCCTTGGGGCCCCTGCCGGAGGCGCGGCACCAGCGATCCAGGATCCAGAGCGCCTCCCCGTTGGAGTCCCACTCGCCTTCCTGGGACAGGAAATACCCGACCAGGGTCTGCTTCTCGGGAAAGAGATCCAAAGTGCGCTCGGCACGGTTTTCCAGGCCCGCGGCGATCATCGCGTCCAGCAGGAAGGCGGCGTCGCGGAACCAGAAGCGCTTGTAGGTGTAGGGGCCCGGGAAGACCTCGCCCGGCGAATGGATGAGCAGGGATCGCACGGCCGCGTCGTAGAGGAAGTTCCAGCGCGCCTCCGGGATGCGCAGGCGCGCCGTGCCGGAGAGGCTCTCCCGCCAGGCCGCGGGAGGCCGCCGGCGGGGGAACTGGGCGC
>CBILQL010000708.1:0-2810 GCA_966238865.1 uncultured bacterium | reverse complement strand
CGCATGCTGGGCGGCCTCCTGGCCCTGGCCACGGTGTCCTGGACCTGCCGGTTCGCCCAGGACATGCGCCGCGACTATGCCTTGTTCTATTGCGCCGGCAGCACCGGCTTCGCGGCGATGGCCGACACCCTCTCGGCGCGCCTCATGCCGGGGGAGATGTTCCTCGGCCGGAAGGATTTCGGGCTGTATACCGGCCGGCCGTTCATCCAGCTCTATCGCTACGGCCCGCGGGGAATCGAAGTGGACATCGGCCGGCTGGATTCCCTGCTGGCGGTCCACCCCATCCGGTACCTGGTCTACAAGCAGGGGGATCCCTACCGGGATCCGGAGTTCCAGGCCTATCTCGGGCGGCGCTTCGACCCGGAGCACCGTACCGGCGACTATCGTCTCTGGCGGGTCAAGCCTCCCGGAAACGGGCGGTAGACGCGTCCGTCCGTGGCTTGTTACAATCATTCCCATCCGCCTATACCGGAGGAAGCGATGCCCAGCGTGACCGATATCGCCTTCAGGGCCGTGCGGTACTATAAAAAATGGTCCCGGAAGTTCCGGGCCGAGTTCCACGATGACGCCTATTTCCTGGAATCGGCCCGATACGAGGCGGATCGCCTGGTGCGGCACCTCGGCCTCGATGCCGGGAGCCGCGTCCTCGACGTGGGCTGCGGCATGGGGCGCCTCCCCTGGGCATCCTGAGCAAAGTGGGGCCCATCCTGAGCTACCGGGGCATCGACGTGCAGGCCGATTGCGTGGCCTGGTGCATCCGGCACATCGAATCCGCCCACCCCGCCTTCCGCTTCTTCCACGTGAACGCCCGCAACGAGCGGTACAATCCGCGCGGCGAAGCCATCGACGGCGGATTCCGGCTGCCCTTCGAGGACGCGGAATTCGACCTCATCAACATGTTCTCGGTGTTCACCCACATGGTGGAGGCCGATGTCCGGGCCTACCTGGGGGAATTCCGCCGGGTCCTGGCGCCGGGCGGACGCGTCTTCCTCACGGCCTACGTGGAGGAGGATGTCCCGGATATGGCGGAGAATCCGGACGGGTACCTCATCCGCTCCGCCGGCCCGCTGCACCTGGTGCGCTACAGGCGCGACTACATCGAGGGAATCCTGGCCGCCTTCGGCTGGAAGGTAGAAGGCTTCGAGCACCGCAAGGAGCCGCCCGGCCAGAGCGTCTATTACCTCTCCCGGGCCGGCGCCTGAGCTCCCCCGCTTCCGGCGGAGGCTAGAGGGCGGTCAGCCACCCGTGCTTGTCCGGCATCTCCCCGTACTGGATGCCTTGCAGGGCCTGGTAGAGGCGCGTCAGGGTCTCCCCCGCCTGCCCGGGCTTGCCGAAGGTGTATTTCTTCGCCCCGTGCGTGACCGAATGAACGGGCGTGATCACGGCCGCGGTGCCGCAGGCGCCTACCTCGTCGAATTGACCCAGGGAATCCAGGGCGATGGGAGCGCGCACGACCTTCAAGCCCATCCCTTCGGCGAGCACCTGCAGGCTCTCGTTGGTGATGCTCGCCAGGATGGAGGGGGAATCCGGAGTCTTGTACTCGCCGGCCTTGGTGATGCCGATGAAGTTGGAGGTGCCGAACTCGTCCACGTATCTGTTCTCCTTGGGATCGGAGAACAGGACGATGGGAAAGCCCTTCTTCTTGGCCTCCAGGCCGGGCTTGAGGCTGGCGGCGTAATTGCCCGCCATCTTGGCCCGCCCGGTTCCCTTGGGCGCGGCGCGATCATAGTCCTCGGTGACCACCGCCTCCACGGGATGGAAGCCGTCCTTGTAATAGGGCCCCACCGGCGTCACCAGGACGATGAAGGAATAGGTGGCGGAGGGCTTGATGCCGATGGTGGGCTCGGTGCCGATGAGCAGGGGCCGCAAGTACATGCTGGCGCCGGTGCCGTAGGGCGGCACGAAGCTCCGGTTCATGGAGACGGCCTTGCGGCAGGCCTCCACGAAGAGCTCCCGGGAAGGGGCTTCCATGCACAGGCGATCCGCGGAGAGGGCCAGGCGGTCGGCGTTGCGGTCCGGGCGGAACAGGACCACCTTGCCGTCCTTGGTGGTGAAGGCCTTGAGGCCCTCGAACACCGCCTGGCCGTAATGCAGGCAGTTGGCCGCGATGTGCATGGGGATGTACGGCTCGCGCTTCTCCTGCAAGGCTCCCCATTTCCCGTCCGCGAAATCGCATTGCACGAAACCGTCGGTGGGCAGGTATTGGAAGGAAAGGTTTTTCCAGTCGAGTTGTGGCGCCGGCATATGTAACTCCTGATGGACTTAAAATAAGACAAAGCCATTCCGGTTACAAACGTCCCGCGTGTCCGCCAGGCCCGGATCCGCCGGGGACAAACGCCGCCGACCCATGGTAGAATGGCCTTGCATGCCCGCATCCCGGTCACCATCCTCCGGGGCTCCCCCCGGATCGGCGCGCGGATCCCGCCTTCGCCGGGTTCTCGCCACGGCCGCCCTGGCCGGATTCGCCGTCTTGGCCCTGGTTTTCGCGGCCTTGTCGTCGATCCCATTTTTTTTCGGCCGGGACGTCGGCGCCGGGTTCGCCTCGGTGGAACGGCGCCTTTGCGCCCTCGACCGGGACGGCTCGGCGGACATCCTGATCGGGGGGGATTCCCGCGCCAAGCTGCTCCTCGACCCGGCCGTTTTCGACTCGCTCCTGGGCCGGCGCGCCGTCAACGTCGCGGAAATGGTCAACTTCGGCGGCGATCTGCCCACCCTGGTCAACGTGCTCCGCAAATACCCCCAGGTCCTCGCGGGCGGCCCCGTGATCCTCGTCAGCGTTTCTGTGCCCGGGCACAACGACCTTGACTTCG
>CBILQL010000707.1:0-2813 GCA_966238865.1 uncultured bacterium | reverse complement strand
TCGCACTCGCAGGCGATGATTCGCGGCGCGCGTCCGAAGGTGTCCAGGAAATAGTCGAACACCTTCCCCAGGTTGTAATGCGCCGAAACCGCCGCCGGATCCGTCCAGGTATTGTTCCTGGAGGCGACCTGGCTGACCTCGGTCAAGTCGGTATTGCCCGCGTCCAGGGTCCACAGCGCGCCCCTGGGATCGTTGGGCAGGGCCGATTTCGCGTTGAAGGATTTCCGGCTGCCGTCGATGAGGTAGTAGTTGTCACCCACCTGGTAGGTGTTCAGCGCCCGGGACGTCCCTTGCAGGTCCGTGGCGTTGGCCGTTTTCGGACCGTCCGCATTGGTGGCATTGTATTTCTCCAGGATCGCTCCCGATGCCCCGTCGATGAAAAAGCGCCAATGGTCGATGAAATTGGGCCGGATCTCCACGCGCCAGGCCCAATGCGATCGCTGCCCCGCGGCCTCCACCCAGACGTTCTTCTCCGCGGTCGGCCCCGCATACTCGAGGATCCTGGCCGCCTCGGGAGTAAAGGACTCCAGGGGCGAATGGCGCGCCACGTCGGAGCTCGCCAGGGCCACGGCCTCGGCCGCCGAGAGCCGGTAGCCCGACCCCGGGAGAATCCCGGGCGTAGGGACATGGCTCGCGTTGACGGCATACATCGTCCCCGTCCGATCGAAGTGCGCGTGGATGCTGGCCCCCCATACCGGCACGCCTTGGTACACCTGCTGGAACACCTCATGCCGGCTGCCCAGGCGGTCGACCGCTTGTTCCATGAAGCGCAATTCGGCGGCGGGATCGCGCAGCTTGAACATCGTTTTGTTGGCCTGGAAGTACGCCAGGGCACGGGCGCCGGGGAGGGCGGGCGATCGGCCGGGGAACGACGGCGAACCCGTAAGATCGGGCGCGCGCAGCCCCGGGCCGTCGAGGAACGCGGGCGTACCGTTGCGGCTGTTCCAGGTGATTCGAAGGCCGTGAGGCAGGCCCGCGCCAGGCAGGGCCAGAGGGGCGAGAGGACCCATGGCGGGGGGTACGTTGGAGCCTCCAGCATTTCCTATCAAGGAGCGGGCCCGGACAGTCGCGGAGAGCGCCGATGGCGAACCTGTACCCGTCTTGCGCAGGACACCCGGTACCGGCGCGCGCCGCAGCTTTTGCGCCATGGCCTTAAGATGCGCATCCGGGACGCGCACCGTCTTGACCGGCACCGCCCCGGCCGCGACGGCTTGTGGCGAAGGATCGAAGGCGGAGACGGACTTGGCAGGCAGGATGCCTGCGCAGAAAACGGCAAGCAGGACCAGGCGGGAAGGTATTGGGGAGAAAGACATTTCGGCTCGCTTTCGCTGGAAAAGACTCGATTCGCTCAAGGCGGCGGCGCCAGGCTGCGGCAATACGCTTCGGCGCGGGCATACCATGTCCGGAAAGGCTCCGGGGCCTCGGCCGAAGACCCGGACCCGGAAATGGACCATTGATGGGTGGTGTCCGGTAACTTTAAAAGGATGCGCGTGGTCATGTTCCCCGCATCCTGGAGTTCGACCCTCAGATAGGCTTCCAGTTCCCTTGCGAAAGCGGCAATCGAATCCGGCCTGACTTGTACCGCCCAAGTAATCGCTTCGGGCGCGCCGGCCCGCTTCTGCCAGCCTTTCACCTCGCCTTGGGATGTCAGTGTACAACCCTGGTACAGGCCGGCGAAACCGCCGCCGGAAGATAGCGTGAGGGTGAATGGCGAAGCGGCCTTGCCTTCGGCAAGTACCTGGCTTCCGGAAACGGCGGGTTTGGAGGATTTTGAGACCTGTCTCTGACAAGCCGGGATGCCAAGGAGGGCCAATGTCATTGCGACAGGAAGCAGCCGGGGCATTTTCCGGAAATGTAATTGCATGCGGCAGGGAAGAACGCGCTTCCCTGCCGGATTTTTTCGCCTACCGCAACCCTCGGCTGGTTCTATCTACGGTATCGGAGTAACGCTGAAACTCAGCCTGTAGTCGGCGCCCTCCGCGTTGCTGCCGGCGGGCGCTTTGAAATCGAGTGTTGTGTCGACCGGCGACGTGGTGATGGTGTGGCTGGCGATGAAGTCATCCCGATCATACCAATGGTTCCCGTCATCCTCGAACATGGCCAGTTGGCGCGATCCTTCGAACAGGAATTCATCGCCAAGGGGCTTTATGCTGCCTACGGTCATATCGGGCAGCTTCCTCTTGGTTCCGTTGAACGTCACATACAGTTCATCCGTGAAGGTCTCCGCCTGCCGTACGCATGAGATTTCCTTGAGGCGGAGTATGGCCCTCTGGACCGGCGGGTCGATGCTGATGACCAGCTCATAATGCGCGCCGCGGGCATTGCCCGAGGATGCCTTGAATATCAGCGTCTTGTCGACCGGCGACGGGGTGAGCGTGTGCGAGGCGATGAAGTCATCCCGATCATACCAATGGTCCCCATCATCCTCGAACATGGCCAGCGGACGCGATCCCTCGAAAAGGAATTCATCATTGAGGTTTTTCGTCTGGCCCTTGGTCATGTCAGGCAGCTTTCGCTTGGTTCCGTTGAATGTCACGTACAGCTCGTCCGTGAAGGTTTCCGCCTGCCCTATGCATGTGATGGAAATGAGCTTGAGCAATGCCATGAATGCCTCCTTGTCCTATCCGTGGATTCAATCTTCTTCATCTCCGCAAACCTTGCCGATCCCCCAGCCGATCAGGCCCCCGATCAGCATGCCTCCCGATCCGCCGGTAAGCAGCCCTCCAATCAGCATGCCGATCAGGCCCGCGGCCGGGGCCACCGTGCTGTTCCTCGCGGAATAGCTCGCGCCGACCATGGTGGAGCCCATCTCG
>CBILQL010000706.1:0-2814 GCA_966238865.1 uncultured bacterium | reverse complement strand
CGGCCAGGGACGGCTCCAGGAAATCGTAGGCCGCCCGCATCAGGCCCGCGGCCAGGTGCAGGGAGGTAAGCTCCACGTGCCGGCCCGCCAACTTGATATCCTGGGCCTTCTGGAGCGCTTCGTTGGCAAGGTGGGTGAACTCGGCCATATGCCCCCCAAAAAGCAAAGCGGGTGCCGGACCTTCGGGGCCCCGAGGCCCTTGATTTGAAGATAAATTCGGCTTTTCCGGGGAGCGGAATCAACGCGACGTGCCAGGGTGCAACGTCGCCGTTGCCAATTCGACCAGTCTCTGCGACATCCAATCGGACTACTTGCAGGCGACAGGGAAGCAGGCTGTTTGAGGGAGGCGGAGGCCCGGGGGCGGGACCTTGGGCGGATGACCGGAGCGGAAAAAAAATCCTCCCGGACCCTCAAGATGCGGCTAAAGTTTCCGCCGGATCTGCCGATAGGACCGGATCAGAGAGTATAAGCGCCCCAATTCCGTCAAAATCAGCCCCGAACCCGGCAAGGGAAACCTGGAACAGGTTTTGCGTCAGGAACCCCGTATGGACATCCGAAACTACCTCTTCGGCAGAACCACCCGCCAACTCCTGTATAAGAGCCTGGACGCCAGCGCCCTACGATCCCGGGTGGTGGCCCAGAACCTGGCCAATGTGGACACCCCGGGGTACCGCCGCAAGGAGGTCAGCTTCGAGGATCAGCTCCAGGACCTGATGAAGCGCAAGCTCGCCGGCTCCACGACCCAGGAGGATCATTTGCCTTTCGGGAAGGGCACGGATCTTTCCAAGGTCGCGCCCAAGGTGTTCGAGGCGGCGGACCAGACCCGGCGAAGTCAACAACGTGGACGTGGACCTGGAGGCCGCCAAGATGGCCGAGAACCAGATTCTCTACAACTACGCCATCAAGTTCTCGGGCTTCGACAAATACATGTCCGCGATCGCGGGCCGGACGTCGACTTGAACCGATCCGATAGATCCCTCGGGTCGGTCCCCGGGGATGCCTAGAGGTTGAACCGCACTCCCAGCGCGATGGTCAGGTCAACGTTGGTGGACTCCCACAGGCTCAGCATGGGGGCGATTTCAGCGAAGGTGTCGAAAGGCAGCTTGGGGACGTAGTACTGCAGACCCCCCGGGAACCGGAGGGCGAAGCGGCCGTCCTCGGAGGTGCGGTAGGGGCCCGCGAAGGTCTGTTCGCGGCCGCCGTATTCGTAGCGGACCCCGGGACCATAGTAGATCCAGGCCTTGCCGTTCTCCTCGGGGAAGGGCTGGGGCCAGCGCATCTTCCACAGGTAATCGGCCTGGATGACGAAGGGATTATAGACGTTGATTTCGACGGCAGCCTGCACCGCCTCGGTCTCCCCGATGTTCTGCAGCACGCTGAGGCCCAATGGGCTCCCCAGCGACAGCCCGATGGCGAAATCCCGCGGGGCCGCCACGACGGTGGAAGCGCCGGCCGCCAAGAGGCAGAGGGCGGCGGAGAGGGAGAAACGAAGCATGCTGGATCCTTCCATAGTTGCTTGGGGCGATACGGCTAGCCGCCGGACCGGCCGATGATGGGGTGAATCAAACTTTTTCAGCGGTCGCGCGGGCCAGGATTTCGGTCAGGAAATTGAGATCGGATTCCGCATTGTCGAACATCCTGTCTATGTTCTCGCCGGGCAGCCCGGCACCCTTGGTGAACTCCAGGGTCCAGGAGCCCTTGTACCCGCGACTGCGGGTGATGGCGATGGTCTGGAGACTGGTTTCCCGGGATTCGGCGAGGAGCGCCCAGGCATTCCCCTTGCGGGATTGGACGCCCAGGTTGCCGATGAAGTCCCCATGGGACTGGAGCGCCTCCTCGAACTCCCGGGGCTCGGCCAGGAAGGGATGGAGCACGGCCCGGAACCGCGTGCCGGCCAGGGCCTTGCGCGCTTCTCCCAGGCCTTCGAGGCCGCTTTCCCCTTCGCGGCAGTCATAGAGCAGTTCGATGTCCCGGGGCACGTCCTTGGACCAGGCCTTCAGGAAGTCCATCGCCTCTTCCCCGCGCGGCGGCAGGAGCTTGAGCCCCTCGGGGCGGAAATAGTCGCAGGCCTCCAGGATCGCGTCCCGGAGACGCTGACTCTTGTCGCCGGCGTCGGTGGGCAGGGAAGCCCCGATCAGGGCGGAGGTCAGATCCGCCTCCAACCCCCGTTCCCGGATAAGCTCCCATTCCGAACGAGACGAGAAAAACAGGTGGTTCATCCGGAGTTCGAGACCGCCGAAGCCGGCTTCTCCGACCGGCTCGATCCACTCGGAAACCAGCAACGACGGGCCTTTCCCGTTGGAGCGGTTCTTCTCCAGCAGCAGCGAGGAAAGGTATATGGAATATCCAGTCGTCGGCATGGATTCCGTGGATTTGATTTCCCCCCATAATATAGTTTCAGGCCTCCCCGAGTGGGGGAGCCCGAAGTTTCCAAATTTCCGTTCCATCGAAAGCAGTACTGGCCGCCGGCTACTCCCGCAGGCATTCCCGGCGCCTAAGAAGGCGGGCGGGTCGGAAACAGCCTTGAACTTTCCCTTGGTGCCGTCCATGATAGGAGTAGTTCATTCCCGCTACAAATCGCGGGGAGGGAGGGAATATCGAGGTTCCCTGCGGGGAGAGGTAGGGGTTTGGACGCGCCCGGCGGGGCAGGGGGTGGGCGGGGCTGGGCTGGGCTGGGACGGCTAGTCGATCACCGTCCAGTTCATTCCGCCGCAGATGTTCACGTTCCGCCTCTCGACGGAAACTGAAAGAAGCTTACGCAGACAGACATGGGCCCCGGGCCTTTCCGGTTCCCGGAGGGCGCTGCTTCGATCC